>JAITJB010000119.1 GCA_031279155.1 Deltaproteobacteria bacterium
AGGGCTTCGATAGTTAGATAGGGATCCCAGGCCCCGAGATCGATTCTATCGATCTCACTTATTATCCAATCAGCTAAGCCCGAAGCCACAGAAAAGCGGCCTAAATTTTGCCATAAAGAAGCCTCAACTAAGCGCTTGGCAAATAAGCTCCGTCCATCTGAGGGGCGGTTGGCCGGCTCAGACAGAAGGTTAAGATCGGTTAAGGGATCGCCCTGGATAAGGGAGCGGAAATGGTCTAGGGGCGAAGAGGCTTGAGTTTTTCCGTCATCCTTTTTTAGCCAGAGGCGGGTAGCTTCTGAGGCCAGAGGTCTAAAGTCGTTAAAGGTCAGTAACAATAGGGACGGAAAGCGGCCTACCAACTGGCCGACCTCGTCTTTTAAGGCGGCGGCTGAAAGGAGATAGCCTAGGCTACTTAGGCATTGGTAGGATTCGTATTGTAGATCTAGCCAAAACAAATAGGCATTGGCCAGATCCTCTGAGGCCGCAAGGCAAGCTTCTAAGTGTCCGTTGGTCCTCAAATCACTAATGTTTTTTAAGGCCTCTTCGGGCGGACCTGGAATCATGGTCGTCAGGCCATCGGCCGGCGGAGGATTAGTGATGTTTAGCCATCTTTTAAGCCTTGAGATCTTCCAATACCAGGGGTCATCAATCTTGGGGACGCCCAAAAGACTGAGATAGTCATCGGCGGCGTTAAGTAGGTTATTTTTGGCCTCCGCCGGATCGCTAGGGGGCGCAAGGGGTGCGGAGGCCGCAGAGGAACTGGAGGAAGCGGGGGCAGTAGTAGCTACGGCGGCCTTTTCAGGCGCTGGCGAACTTTTTGCCGGCGGCTTATCAGGGGCCTGGCTTTCGAGGTTTTGGGCGAGCGATATAATTTCCCGGATAGGGCTAAGATCGCGCTGGCCCAAGGCCTTATTTAAGTGAGTTAAATTTTGGACGAGGTAGTCTTTGGCTTGGGCCTTTAAGGGGCTATTAACCTTTTTAAGGGCCAAAGCCGCCTTATCCGTCCACCAAGTTAAGGCGTTCTTTCTAGCCCTCAAGCGGTTTAAGCCAGGGGTTAGCCCCTCCCAAAAATTATCCAATAAACCGGCTAATAGTTCAGCGCCTAAAGAGAGGCTTTCAATGGATTGGGTTTCAATTAAGCCCACCGATAAATAGGCTGCCGCCGTCAGATCCTTAGAAACTTTAAGCACGGCTAAGGCTCGCTCGACCACGACTTGCCAGTTGACAGTTGATGAGGCTGTCATGGAGGAGAGCTTTTCAATCTCCAATTGCAGGGCCTGATAGTCTTCCTCAAGGCGCACATCGCGACCAAAAGGGTTGTCCTCGCTTATGGGGAGAGTAGCTATGGCGGTTAAGACGTCCTTTGAGATCAATTATCCTCTCCTAAAGTATCCCCAACCAGGTGAGGGCGAGATCTTTTAAAGAAAAATTACGTTAGCTAATTGACTGAGATTGTTTGTCTTCGTCTTCGGTTTTGTCTTCGTCTTCGGCCGAGGGACTCGAGTCATTAGGGGCAGGACCGGCTATGGCCAAAGCTTTTGTCGACGGGGCGGCTTTATCGTCAAATATAATTTTAAATTCTTGATTAATTGGTAAAATAGTGATTGTCTTGGGCATTAATGATCCTTTGGACATCCTAGAGAGGATCTGCTTAGCCATTACTGGCATGATGGCCGAAGAGATCAGGCTATCGATGTTGCGGGCCCCGGTTTCAGATATCAGGCAGCGGGCGGCGACGGCGTCGATGACGTTAGAATCGTAGAGTAAATCAACGCCGTTATTTTTAAATAAGCGTTTTTTGAGGGTTTCGAGTTTGAGCCCGGCTATCAACTTGATGGATAGAGCGTCCAGCTGCCTAAAGGGGATGACGTTCATGCGGGCTAAGAGGGCCGGCAGAAAATGCTCTGAAAGCGTGGGCCTGATAGCCTTTAGGAGAGTGTCTTGATTGGCGTCACTATCGGCCTCTTGGGCGGCTTCGATAAGATTGGCGGCCAAGTTGGAGGTCATGATGATGACCGTGTTAGCGAAGCTGACTTTTTTGCCCTCTGAGTCCGTCAATATGCCCTTGTCAAAGACTTGGTAAAAAAGGTTCATGACGTCTAGGTGAGCCTTTTCGACCTCATCTAAGAGGACGACGCAGTAAGGCTTCTGGCGAACGGCCTCAGTTAGGATACCGCCCTCCCCGTAGCCGACGTAACCTGGCGGCGAACCAACTAATCTTGAGACCGTATGTTTTTCCTGAAACTCGCTCATGTTGATGGTGACGACGCTCTTTTCATCGCCAAAGAGAGACTCGGCTAAGACTAAAGCCGTTTCGGTCTTACCAACGCCTGAGGGGCCGCACAGTAAAAAGACGCCCATGGGCTGAGCCGGATCTTTTAAGCCGGCCTTAGAGGCCTCGATGACCTCGACGATTGAGGCTATGGCCGCTTCTTGGCCCTTGATGCGGGCCGTTAAAATTGACTCGAGTTCGCCGACCATCTTGGCCTGTTCGCTGGCGATGCGGCCCACAGGAATACCGGTCCAGTCAGAGACTACTTGGGCTACGACTTCGGCGGTCACCTCAACGTCAATGAGCCCATCTTCGGTGGCCGTGGCCCGGTAAGCTGATTTGGCGTCTTCTAATTGCGCTTGGCTTATGGAAGCGGAACCATCAGATGCTAGATACTCACTCCTAGCGGCGATAAAGGCTTGGGCGGCCTCCTTTTGCTTTTCCCAACTAGTGGTCAGCTCAGCTATCTTTTCGTTAAGGGCTTCGATCTCAGAGTCAATCACCTGGACTCGGTCGGAGTCAACCGTGGGTTCCGACAAACTATCCCTCTCTAAGCCGTCTTTTTCGCGCATCAGAGCGGCTACAGCTCTCTGAGAGTCTTCCAAAAGTGGGGGCTTGGCCACCAAGCCAACTTTAACTTGAGCGCAGGCCGTATCTAGTAAGTCCACGGCCTTATCGGGCAAAAAGCGCCCGCTAATGTAGCGGTTACTCATTTCAGCCGCCGCCCTTAAGGCACCATCTCGGATCTGGACCTTATGACTTTTTTCGTAATAGTCTTTTAAGCCTCTTAAGATGACAACGCAGGTTTCCACGTCCGGCTCATCGAGGGTCACCGGTTGGAAGCGCCTAGCTAGAGCGGGATCTTTTTCAAAGTATTTTTTATATTCTTTCCAGGTCGTAGCCGCGCAGGTTTTTAGCTCGCCTCGAGCTAAAACGGGCTTAAGTAAATTGGCGGCGTCCGCCCCGCCTTGGGAGCCGCCGGCCCCGACTAGCATGTGGGCCTCGTCAATAAAGAGGATGATGGGGTTGGCGCTGGATCTGATTTCATCGATAACGCCCTTTAAGCGCCGTTCAAATTCTCCCTTCATGCTGGCCCCGGCCTCTAATAAGCCCATATCCAGGGCCAATAAGGTCACGCCCTTAAGCGTTTCAGGCACGTCGCCTTCGTAAATGCGCTTAGCTAAGCCTTCGATGACGGCTGTCTTACCAACTCCGGGTTCGCCGACCAAGATGGGGTTGTTCTTGCGGCGGCGGGCCAAAATGTTAACCATGGAGCGGATTTCCACATCGCGTCCAAAAACAGGATCGATTTTGCCTAAAGCGGCTTTTTGCGAGAAGTTTTCGCAAAATTTGGCGACAAAGCTCTCCCCCGCGCCGGCTACCGCCGCCTGTGAGCTATCGGTAGAATCGGCAATTTCTTGGGCGTTTTCAGCGCTCTGGGAGGTTATGGACGAGAAATTTTTTTCTAATTCTTCTCTAGAGATTTTAGCTAATTCACTGATGGGCCCGCCTTGGGCGTATAAGCTCGAGCGCCTTAAAAAGGCGATAACGATGGCCCCGGTGCGGACGGCCTTTAAGCCCAAATCAACCGAAGCCACCACCCAGGAAGCCTCTAAGAGGTCCATTAGGATGGGGGAAAAGGTCGGGCGAGCGGTGTTACCGGAGTTAAAGTTGGTCAGCGAGTGGTTGAGATTTTGTCTTAAAGCTTCGGTATTAACTTTAAAGTGGGTAGCGATCAACGAAAGGTCACTGTAGCGCTCATCTAAGGCTTTAAGGAGTAAGTGCTCGACCGCGACCTCGTAATTGGTTCGGCTAACGGCCAGTCCACTAGCTTCGTAAAGGCATTGGGTGGTCAGGCCGTTTAGTTTATTGACAAGCGATCTTAAATCCGAACTGATCATGAGAACCACCCGTATTAAGCGACTACATTAGCGGCAATCAACTAAAGTTGCCTAAGGTTAGGGCGACCGGATCAAAAAACCCGGTCGCCCGTATTGGCTTTGAGCTAAATTAAGCCTTCCAGTCGTCGACAAACTCGATGTTGCCGTCGTTGTAAGTCCAGGTGATCTTGGAGTAGGTAAAGGAGATATCTTCCATGTCGTGGTAGGGCTTGTTTTCCGGAATGAAGGTCAAGGGGGTGTACTCTTTGGCCGTGACCACGATGGCTTCTTCAAGTTTGATGGTGAAATATTTCTCCTCAGTGCCATCAGCCTTGATGCGGTAGAAATCGAGCGTAACCGTGGCCTGTTCACCAGTGCAGCAGGCCTTGTAGAGTTTGGGGGTAGCCTGATCTTTGTGTTTGGTGATGGTCAAGGGTTGATGGATGCGTTGGCCGGTCGGAAGGCCGGTGTGGGTGTCTCGGGGTATCTCAACTTGATGGTTTACGGCGTAGACAAGGATCTTATCCTTCTTATCTCCACCCTGGGCGCAGTCGCCCTTGACGACTCCTTGGGAACTACCTTCAAAATTAAGATAAGCTGTAAGGGCCATTTTTAAATATCCTCCTAGATAAATTTGGGGATCTAGGTGGGAAAAGCCTAGATCCTAAAATGGGCAGGCGAATTTGGTCTGCCAAAGGCAGATCAATGAAAAATTGTAAGCCTTTAGTCTGAAAAGAAAGCTATCTCAAGTTTTGTCGAGTTTGCCTACCAGTGAGAGCGTGAAGTTGGCGCCCATGTATTTAAAGTGCGGTCTGGCCTTGATGGAGACAGAGTACCAGCCGGGATCGCCTTCAACATCATTTACCTCAATTTTGGCCAACCTCAAGGGCCTCTTACTTCTGGTCGCAGGATCGGGAGAATCCATCTCGGTTACGTATTGGCCAAGCCATTTATTGAGCTCAGATTCTAAGGTACCGCGATCTTTCCAAGTGCCGATGTTTTCCCTTTGGATGACCTTCACATAGTGGGCTAAACGGTTCATGATCATCATATAGGGAAGCTGAGTGGAGAGCTTGAAGTTGGTTTCAGCGTCTTTCCCTTCGGGGGTGTTGGGGAAGCTCTTAGGGGCCATGCAAGAATTGGCGGAAAAAAAGGCGGCGTTATCGGAGTCTTTCCGCATGGCCAGGGGTATGAAGCCCTCTTCAGCTAACTCATACTCGCGCCGCTCACTGATAAGCACTTGAGTGGGGACCTTGGTTTTGAGGATGCCTTTATCGGTGTAGTTATAGAGCGGCAGGTTTTCAACCGCGCCGCCGCTCTGGGGACCGATAATGTTGGTTGTCCAGCGGTACTTGGCAAAACTGTCGGTCAGGCGAGCGGCGAAGGTGAAGGCCGTGTTGCCCCACAAGAAGTTGTTGTTTTGGTCGGCTTCTTCGGTAAAGTTAAAGGTCTTAGCCGGAACAGTGTCTTTACCGTAGGGCAGCCTTAAGAGGAACTTGGGAATGGTCAAACCCACGTATCTGGCGTCTTCACTGGCCCTAAAAGATTGCCAGGCGGCGTATTGGGGCATCTCAAAAATAGAGTGAAGATCTTTTAGGTTTGGCAATTCATCCCAAGATTGAATGCCAAAAAAACTTAGAGCGGCCGCCGCTATGAAGGGGGCGTGACTCATAGCCGAGACAGAGGCAACGTAGCGTAAAAGCTTAAGATCGCTAGGGCCTGGCCCGAAATCGTAGTTGGCGATGATTGACGAGAAGGGTTGACCGCCGAATTGACCGTATTCTGCGGTGTAAACGTGCTTGTAAAGACCGCTGGAAACCACTTCCGGGGAGTCCTCAAAGTCGGCT
>JAITJB010000120.1 GCA_031279155.1 Deltaproteobacteria bacterium
TAAATTGTCAATTTTCAATTGGGCAATTGGTTACCTGGTTACCTAGGTCAATTGGCGTTACTTGGTTACCTGGTTACCTAGTTAATTGGTCAATTGGTTTTGGTCTAGCAGGCCAAAACTTGGGATTGAAGGCCTAAACTCTATTTACTGGACTTTAACCCCACTAGGTATGTAAAATAGTCCAGTTTTATTTAGTGGCAACTGGCCCTGGTAAGATTGTTGGTTTATTTCTTGACCGCCTTTGGCCATAAGATTAGCCAACCCGCAAGATTTGAAGTATTTTGAGGTTTAAGTTTGTCCAAGCATCCACCGCAGATTATTGAGTTAATTGATCGCCTAGCCCGGCTCCCCGGACTAGGTCCCAAGAGCGCTACCAGGCTTGCTCTTTATTTTCTAAACCGCGACATTGAAGAAGTTAGGAGCCTAGCTACGGCCTTGGTGGCCGTTAAGACCGAAATAGGCTTTTGCTCGGTCTGTCACAACTACACCCAACACGATCCCTGTCCAATATGTTCGGATCCCAAGCGCGATAAGACAAAGATCTGCGTGGTCGAAACCCCAACCGACCTTTTGGCTATCGAGTCTAGCGGCTTGTACCACGGTTTGTATCACATCTTAGGCGGGGTTCTGAGCCCCTTAAATGGTATCGGGCCAGGGGATCTCAATATCTCGGATCTGTTAGCTAGGGTTAACGAGGCTTCCTCGACTGAACTACCTATCGAGGAAATAGTTTTAGCTACCGGGAGCTCCCAGGAAGCTGAGTCTACTTGCGTCTACTTAAGCAAAAAAATTAAGGACCTAAACGTCCCCGTAACCCGCCTAGCTCGAGGGCTGCCCTTGGGAGTGGATCTGGAATACGTAGACGGCGGCACCTTAAAACAGGCCTTGGAATTTCGGAGGCAGGCTTGAGATAGACCAGTAGAATTTTTTTTAACGTTTAACGCTACCGGCATAATGGCTTAAAGCCTAACAGTTTAAAGCCTAACGGCTTTAAGCTATAGCCAGATAAGGAGGGTCAGATGATTATTCCAATTAAAGTAGGCTAGAACCCTTGGCATTATCCCGCCACCAATCGAGGCAGAAGTGAAAGAAAAGTCCAAAAGTAAAGTTGCTCGGACCAAAGAGGCCGGGCCAAAAGACACCCCCCGCAATGGGGCTCAAGTTATCACAGATTTTTTAAACTCCGTCGGTACAGAAGTTATCTTCGGTTATCCCGGCGGGGCGGTTATCCCCCTCTACGACGCCCTCTATGATTCCGGTCTTCGCCATATCTTAACCCGGCATGAGCAGGGCGCCATCCACGCTGCCGACGGCTACGCCCGCGCGTCAGGTAAGGTCGGGGTGGTCTTCGCCACCAGCGGTCCCGGGGCCACCAACTTGGTGACCGGCCTAGCCACAGCCCACATGGATAGCGTGCCCATCTTAGCCATCACCGGCCAGGTGCCCACCACCTCCTTAGGTAGCGATAGCTTCCAAGAGGCCGACATCTACGGCATATCCATCCCCATCACCAAGTACAATTACCTGGTTAAAGATCCCAACCAATTGCCGACCATCTTAGCCGAAGCCCACTATCTGGCTAGAAGCGGTCGTCCTGGGCCGATATTGGTAGACGTCCCCAAAGACATTCAGACCACTTTAATCACGGCCAAGGCCGGGCCTCTGGACATTCCTGGCCAGAACAATCACTGCGGCTCCGACCCCCATCAGTTGGAGGCTATGATCGAGGCTTTAACCTTAAGTCAGCGTCCGGTCATGTACTTGGGCGGCGGGGCGACCATCACCGGGGCAGGCCCGGAGATCCTAACCCTAGCTGAGCGCTTGGATATGGCCGTGGTGACCACTCTTCAGGCTAAGGGCGTTTTTTCCGATCGCCATCCTCTGTCTTTGGGGCTGCCAGGCATGCACGGCAGTAAATACGCAAATCTGGCCATTAACGAAAGCGATCTCATTGTCGGCTTAGGCGTAAGATTTGACGACCGGGTGGTCGGAAACGTCCGGCGCTTCGCCCCCATGGCCCGCATCTTACACGTTGATATCGATCCCGCCGAGATAGGCAAAAGGCTTCCCGTAGATATCGCGGTTATCGGCGATTTAAAAGATGTCCTAACTAAAATCTTAGCTAAGATCAAAAAGAGCAGCCGGCCTCAATGGCGCCACCGCATTAACGAGCTCAGGCAGCTCTACCCCATGGAAATCCCCGTAGCCAACGGGACCCTCAAACCCCAGGGGGTCATCAGAGCCCTATCAGATCACCTAAAGGGCCAGGCCGTGGTCGTAACAGACGTAGGTCAGCACCAGATGTGGGCGGCTCAGTACTTTCAGTGCGAACAGCCGCGCCATTTTCTGTCCTCAGGCGGCCTAGGCACCATGGGTTATGGTTTACCGGCGGCCATCGGCGCCCAGTTAGCTAGACCCGATAGGACAGTAGTCTTAATCGTCGGAGACGGCGGCTTTCAGATGAACATCCAGGAGCTGGCTACCGTCATGGAAAACCAGCTGCCGATTAAAATCCTCCTCATCAATAACGGCTGCCTAGGCATGGTTAGACAGTGGCAGCAGTTTTTCTTTAACCGCAGGTATTCTTCGACCGTCTTTAACTACAATCCCGATTTTGTAGCCCTAGCTAAGGTCTACGGCTTATGGGCCAAAAAGATCTCTAAACCTAACGAGGTCGACCGGGCTGTAAAAGATCTGATGAAGACTACGGGGCCGGCCCTACTTGAGGTTGAAGTGGCCTTAGAGGAAAACGTCTTACCAATGATCCCCGCCGGACAAGGTCAGACGGATTTCTTTGAGGGTGAGGAGGGCGCTCAATGAAAAAGATACTCTCCATCTTAGTGCGCAATCGCCCGGGCGTTTTGTCTCATGTAGCCGGACTCGTCACTCGCCGCGGCTATAACGTGGAATCCATCGCCGCCGGCCCTACGGAAAATAGGGCTATCACCCGCATCACCTTGGTGGTGGCTGGCGATGAGCCCATCTTAGAGCAGGTGGCCAAACAGGTCGGTAAACTGGTAGACGTCATCTCCCTTGAGGATTTGCCTTTAGAAGAAGCTATGACCGGGGAACTGGCCATCATCACCGTCAACGCCGACAGGGCTCGGCGGGCGGAGATGCTAAACCTCATTAACCTTTTGGGCTTAACTCTGACCGACATCCGCGATGACAGCTTAAGCGTCATGGCCGCCGGGACAGCCAAATCGGTTCAAATGGCCATCTCTGGCCTGATGCCCTTTGGCATCAGGGCCATGGCTAGGACCGGTCTTGTGGCTTTATCGAGGCCTTTGGATCCTAAGTCGGCCAATGAGGAGGACGAATAAGTGTCCGATAACCCACTAAGCCCGCCGGGGCCTCCCCGGCGGGCCGAAGTCTCCCGTAAGACTAAGGAGACAGATCTATCGGTAAAGATAGATCTCGATGGCGGGGCGATAGAACTTAGCTTAAACGCCCCGGGTTTTTTTCTCCACATGCTAAACACCTTAGCTGTCTACGCCGGGTGGGGGCTGACTCTTACCGGCACGGGCGATACTAACGTTGACGATCATCACACCGTAGAAGACGTAGGCTTAGTTTTGGGAGAGGCTTTAGCCATCTGTTTAGGCGATTTTTCTGGCCACGCCCGCTTTGGATCTGCTTTGGTCCCCATGGATGAAGCCTTAGGGGAAGCGGCTTTGGACGCGGGCCGCAGGCCATACTTAAATTTAGAAGTCAACTGGCCTCAGCCCATAAGCGGGCAATTTGAGATGTGTTTGGTCCAAGAGTTTTTCCAAGCTCTCGTCCAAAAGGCCGGCTGGACTCTGCACTTAACAGGCCGGCATGGCGCCAATAGCCATCACTTATGTGAGGCCATATTTAAGGCTACGGGATTAGCGGCAAAAGCCGCTCTGGCCAAAAAACCCGGTCAAGTTTTTTCAACTAAGGGAATGCTTTAGTGCTCTTAATTCCGGCTATCGATCTTAAAGACGGCTTGTGCGTCCGCCTGTTTAAGGGCCGCTTCAACGAGCAGACCGTCTACGGCTCTGACCCGGCGGCCATGGCTATTAGGTGGGCGGAGAGCGGGGCCAGCTTTATCCATTTAGTCGATCTTGACGGCTCGGTCGGCCAGAACCAGGCTAATTTTGCGGCCATTAAATCTATTCGGAAGAGCGTAGACGTTAAGTTAGAATTAGGCGGCGGCCTTAAAACCATGGAGAGCTTGGAGAGGTGGTTTGACGCCGGTCTCGATCGCCTGGTCTTGGGTACAGCTGTCTGCCGAGATCCCAAAATGGTTGAAAGGGCCGCAGCCCGCTGGCCCGGCAAAATCTACGCCGCCTTGGACGCTATTGGCCGTAAGGTTAAGGTTAGGGGCTGGCTGGAAGACGGCGGGGTCGATCTGTTGGAAGCGGCGGCTAATCTTTCCCAAATGGGGATTTCTCTGATAATCTATACTGACGTGGACCGCGACGGCACCCAGAGCGGTCCCAACTTGGAGATGGCCGAGCAGGTAGCTAGAGTATCAAAACTCCCGACGGTCATATCCGGCGGTATTTCTGGCCCCCAAGATCTGCAAAAGGTGCGCCTTAAAGCTGAGCAAGACCCCTCTCTCTTCTATGGGGTCATCTCCGGTAAAGCCCTCTACGAGGGGACGCTCGATTTTAAAGAAGGGCAAGATATCTTGTCGGCTTAAACTTAACTAGGAGCCTATTTGGAAGATTGATGGAACAATCGACCCTGGAAATGTTAGAGTTTGAGGGGGTCTTAAGGTGGTTAGCCGAGGAGACTCACTCAAACCCTGGCGCCGATTTAGCTATGAGCCTTAGGCCCAACTTAGACGCCGAAGGCGTTAAAGAATCCTGGGCCAAAATTAATGAAGCTAGAGACCTTTTGGCGACCTTAGAGAGCCCGGATCTGCGCGATCATGTCGATCTAACTACTCTCTTATCAAAGGCTGCGCCTGAATCGGCCCGCTTAGATCCCGACGAACTGCGCGTTTTTGGCTTAGAGGCTCAGACCTCAACCATGGTTTTGGCCTGGTTTAGAGGGGTCAAGTCAGATTTACCGTTATTGCAAGCAATTGTAGGCGATCTTTTTGATTTTTCCGAATTGACCGGAGTCTTAGCTAGGACCTTTGGCCCTGACGGGGAAATTTTAGATAGCGCCAGCCCTAGGCTAGCTCAGCTGCGCTTGGAACTGACCAATGCCCGCTCGGCTTTGACCTTAAAGCTAGGCGATCTAATGCGATCTGAAGAATATAAGCCTGTCTTGATGGATGAACTTATTACCACCCGAAACGATCGCTTTGTCGTGCCCGTTAGGGCCTCAGCTGCTGGTCGGCGCCGGGGTATGGTCCACGATTGGTCAAAGAGCGGGCAGACGGCCTATTTAGAGCCCTTAGAGACGGTTGAGGACAATAACCGTTTAGCTAAGATTAAGCTTGAAGAGCGCCGGGAGATCGAAAGAATTTTACTTAAAATTTCCCAAATGTGCCGAGAACTCGCCCCGTTCTTTGTTAAAGCCGGACGCGCCTTAACTATTATTGACGTCATCATGGCTCAGGCCCGGCTGGCCATAATTTGGCGCTTTAGTTTTGTCGAGCATATTATTGGCGCAGGTCTAAAATTTGTTCAGGCCCGTCATCCTCTCTTAGAGCGGCGCTTAAAAGCTACTGGCCGCTCGATGGTTCCCCTAGATTTAGTAGTTACTCCCAAGAGCCCGGTTACGATTGTCTCAGGAACTAACACTGGCGGAAAGACAGTTGCCTTAAAGACCCTAGGCCTCATTACGGTCATGGCCTTGGCCGGACTACCTTTACCTGTGGCTGACGGCAGTCATATGGATTTTCCGATAGACGTCATTGCCGTTATGGGCGATCGCCAGGATATGGATAGCGATCTCTCAACCTTTTCCGGTCACGTCAAAGCCTTAGGAAGCGTTCTTGACATAGCTAAAGAAGGGGTATTGGTGATTATCGATGAGCTGGGCTCAGGCACTGACCCGGCCGAAGGGGCGGCCTTGGGCTTGGCCGTTTTGGAGCGCTTAGTTATAAGCCGGGCGCAGGTATTTGCCGCCACTCACTTTCATCTGATAAAGAGCTGGGCCGCCGTAACCGATGGCGTGGTCAGCGTTTCAGTTAATACCTCCCCAACTGGTCAGCCGGTCTTCGGCTTAAGCTACGGGGCGCCCGGGTTTTCCGGCGGCCTTATGATGGCTAGAAGGCTAGGCATAGCCCCAGAAATTATCGATAGGGCTGAAAGCTTTTTAGATGATGGTCACAAGCGGGCCATTGAGATCCTAAGCCGCCTAGATGAAGAGCGCGGGGCTTTGGCTGCCGAGCGCGAGGCTATGGCCCTAACCCGTCAAAAGGCCCAAGAGAGCGAAGAAGAAAGAAGAGAAATTTTTAGGCGGGAGCGGGAGGCCATAAATAGGGAAGCTAGAGAGCAGGCGGCCTTAATAAAAAGCCAATTGGCCAGAAACCGCCGGGAGTTTGAGGCCCTCAAAGAAGAGCTAAAGGCGGCTGTTAAGGCCGGTAGAGATAGCGATATCGTCCGCTTAAATCTAAAGCGATCGGATCAAGAAAAAGAGCTGGAAACCGTAAAGCCTAAGATTTTGGACCAGAGAGCAGGCAGGCCCGCTAAAGTTATCAGCGAGGGGGCTCAGGTCTTTGTCGAGAGCCTAGGCCATAACGGGATCATTAAGCACATAAACCCGGAAAAAGACGAGTACACGGTAGAGACCTGCGGCTTAACGGTTAAGGTCCGGCGTAAAGATCTATCTGAGCCCTCAGCTAGCGACAAGCGGCGTTCGGTGGTTAACGTATCCTTAGGCCCTGATGAGCCGGCCCTCTCGCTAAACCTCTTAGGCCGGACCGTTGATGAGGCCGAAGACATAATCGATCGGGAGATAGACCGGGCCATCGTGGTTGGCCGCGATAGGCTGACCATCATCCATGGGCTAGGAACAGGGCGGCTCAAACAGGGTATTATCAGTCACCTCAGAAGACACCCGCGAGTGCGGGCCTTCTCAAGTCCCTTCAACGTCCCAGGGGGTTCGGGGATTACCGAAGTTGAGCTGAGTTCTTAAGAAATTGGGAGAAAGCGCAAGAAAGCGCAAGAAAGCGCAAGAAAGCGTTGGAAAGCGAAAGCCAGCCAAAGCCAGCGCGAGAAAGCGTTGGAAAGAGAAAGCCAGCCAAGGCCAGCGCAAGAGAGCGTAGGAAAGCTATAGACAGCGTAAGCCAGCGGAAGAAAGAGAAGGCTCAGGACTCTTTAAAAACGTCCATAATGGGGTTTAATTGGTCGAGGTGTTTTTCAATCAAGGCCTTTTCCTGATCGTCAGGCAAGACGCCTAAGCCCAGTTCCCTGACAATGGCTTCGCGGCTAGAATTAGGAATAAAATTAAAAGTGATTTTAACCGTGATATAATTTAGGCGAAGCATGTCGACGCCCCGGGTCCGGGAAAACATATTTATATCAGCTAGTTGACCGCCTATGGCTAAAATATGGGTAAATAAATCGACAAATAATGTTATATCTTGCTCTGAGAGCCGGGGCTGGCTGGCCATGATCTCCGGGGTGAGCATGTCTTGGCCAGGCTGACCATTTAAAAATTGGGCCTTGGCCGGCGAAGCTAAAAACAAAAAAGCCGTAAGCGTCACTATTAATATCAAGACCCTGGGGATTTTGAACATCTTTTCCTCAAAAATTAGCTCTATTGCCTGAGCCAATCTAGCTGGCATTAGGCGTATTTTGTAATTTAGGCTAAAAGAGCGATTGTTAGGCCAGGCTGATTTTAGGCTAAGTGGCCCGAAATCTAGCGACCATATTAAGATACTCTGGCCAGGCCCTGTAAGTCAAGTTCCCTTAAAGCTGTAAGATAAGCTCTTTGGCAGCCATAAGTTGAGCTCACTGAAAGCCGTAAGGCAAGCTCTTTGTCTTACCAGGTTAAGCTGTCCGGGGCTAAGCTTGGCCCGGACTTTCCCGGGTTTAGCTTTTCCCGGTCTTTCTCAGGCTAAGCTCAAGATCACTCTTCGCTTGGGAATAAGATGTTAAAGCCAAAGACAATACATATTAATATTCCGACTGTTTTATAGAAAAGTGAAACTGGAATATCGTTAGTTGAAGTTATAAATTTGAATATTCCAAATCCCCAGATATCTGTCCATATTAAGATAGATATAACCAGGAAGGTAATTATTATTGCCGATACTGTAATGATAGCATGCCGTATTAATCGCATATTTACTCGATCTATAATGTTATGATGAAAAGGAACTGGAAAAAATGTAGAAGGCTTGACAGGAAAAATGTAATGATTATTATACTTGTGGGTTTAAAAAAGTCAAGACAGCCGATAGCGGGCTCTTAGAGTGAGCAACCAGGTTTGGTAATTTAGTATAATATTGTATAAATATAAGCTGTTAGTATTACTTAAAATAGCGTTTTGGGCTATTAGTTTTAATCGCCCAGACTAGTCTTGGCTTTAATAAGCCCGTGCTTAGGCCCTGTGAGGTCTAAGGTGAGCTGACTGAAACTAGAATAGTGAGTTGGAGTTTTGGCACTTTTGGACTGGAAAACCTAAAATTGTAACTTGACCAATTAGTATTGGTGGATTAAAATGAATAAGATTAGAGCCGCCTTTTTGGGGCGACCGCTAACATTATCCCGCAAATGTTGAAGTTGGACAGTCCCGACAAGGAGGAACATTGACCCGCGAAGATTTGATAAAGCTTGAAGGCTACGTGACCAAGACTTTGGGCGATGGCCACATGGAAGTCGAAACCAACGAGGGAGTCAAGATCCGGGCTATGCTGTCCGGTCGACTTAAGCGGTTTAAAATCCGCGTCTTGATGGGTGACCGGGTGGAAGTGGCTGTTTCTCCTTATGATCCTACCCACGGACTTATTACCTACCGCTTGAAAAGTTAGCTTTTGTCTCACCCCCCGGAGCGCTCCCGGTCAGTCCGGTATGGGGCGGCGAGAGTTCGCCGTCCTTCCGAATCGAACCGGGGTCGATTTTTTTACGCCCCGCCTTAGCCGGTGGATACCGTAATGTCGGTCTTTTTGAGACTTATTTGAAAGTCTCTTAAAGCTACGCCGGGCTAGTTTGCTGGTCAAATATTCCCATATAGGCTTTGGGAAGGCGGATGCAGGCCGGGCGTATTGGTTATTGAAACTTGGGAGCTAAAATTGACATCATTTTCCCGTAATCTTCTTATATACGCTATTATCCTTGTGATTGTGGTGGGCCTGTACAACATGTATAAGCCCAATGAAGCCCGCAACTACAAGAGTTATTCCGACATCTGGCAAGCCATCCAAAACAAAGAAGTCAAAGAAGTTCTACTAAATGAGCATGAGATCATTGTAAATACCACTAGCGGTCGGTGGAAGGCTATTGCCCCGCCATATGATCAGGAACTCTTGCCCCTCCTGCGTTCCATGGGCGTCAAAGTTGAGATAGCCCCGCCGCCATCGTCTTTTTGGTATGCCTTCTTAGGTAACCTGGTCCAGGTAGTGGTCTTAGTAGCCGTTTGGCTTTTGATAATGCGTCAGATGCAGGGAGGCGGCAAAGCCATTAGTTTTGCTAAAAGTCGGGCTCGCATGCTTAGCGAAGACCAGAAAAAAGTTACCTTCGAGGATGTGGCCGGTATTGAGGAAGCCAAGGGCGAGCTTGAGGAGATAATTGATTTTCTAAGGTACCCCAATAAATTTGTTAAATTGGGGGGCCGCATTCCCAAAGGCGTCCTTTTGATGGGCGCCCCTGGCACGGGGAAGACTCTTTTAGCTAGGGCCATCGCTGGCGAGGCCGGGGTACCATTTTTTTCCATCAGCGGCTCGGATTTCGTGGAAATGTTTGTCGGCGTCGGAGCTTCAAGGGTTAGGGACATGTTTGCCCAAGCTAAGAAGAACTCCCCATGTATCTTGTTTATCGATGAGATCGACGCTGTGGGCCGTCACCGCGGCGCCGGCTTAGGCGGTGGGCACGACGAGCGCGAGCAGACCTTAAACCAGCTTTTGGTCGAGTTAGACGGCTTTGAGCCCAACGAGGCCTTGATCGTCATCGCGGCCACCAACCGCCCGGACGTCTTAGATCCAGCCCTCCTAAGGCCTGGACGCTTCGACCGCCAAGTCATGGTCCCGGTCCCCGACGTGCGGGGGCGGGTGCAGATTTTAAAAGTTCACAGTAAAAAGGTGCCTCTCTCTTCGGAGGTCAGCCTTGAGGTGGTGGCCAGGGGAACGCCTGGTTTTTCCGGAGCCGATCTGGAAAATTTAATCAACGAAGCCGCCTTGATGGCGGCCAGAAGCAACAAAGATCATGTCGGCAATGACGATCTTCAAGCCGCTCGCGATAAGATCATGATGGGAGCCGAGCGCAAGAGCATGATCATGAGCGAGAAGGAGAAAAATACCACCGCTTGGCATGAGGCCGGTCACACCCTAGTATCATTACTTTGCCAGGGATCAGATCCCATCCACAAGGTCTCCATCATCCCTCGCGGCAATGCCTTAGGCGTCACCCAACACCTGCCGGTCGAAGATAAGTACACTTACAGCCGGGAGTATTTTACCGTTCGCATAGCCGTCCTCATGGCCGGACGGGCAGCCGAAGAGCTGGCCCTCAATCAGATGACCACCGGCGCCGCTAACGACATAGAGCGGGCCACCCTCTTAGCTCGCAATATGGTCTGCCGCTACGGCATGAGCGAGACCTTAGGGCCGCTGACCTTTGGTAAGCAGGAAAATCAAATTTTCTTGGGCCGGGAATTTGCTCAGCACCGCGATTATTCTGAGGAAACAGCTCAGCAAATCGATAGCGAGGTCAACCGCCTGGTGACCTCTGGCCACGCTAAGGCCAAAGAACTATTGGCCGCCCACATGGATACTTTGAAAGCCTTAACCGATATGCTTCTGGAAAAAGAGACCTTGGATGCCGTCCAAGTCATTGAGATCTGCCGGGACGCTATTATCGCTGAAGGCCTAGAAGTGCCGGAACCGGGTGCGGAGTCTAGATTTTCGGCCGGGGCCAATAAGCCGGAGACTGGCGGCCCGCCTCCAAGTCCGCCTCCGACTCAACCGGACTCTCCAACCCCGTAAAAAATATTATAAAATGGCTAGCCCGCTTCTTTAGCGGGCGCCATCGCGCCTTAGGTCCGAGAAAAGATAACCCTATCAACTAAATAAAAAGGTCATAACCATGGTTTGCGGATCCGACAAGCTACTTTCTTGGTCTTGCTTGGGCCGAAAATACCAACTTGATTTTAGTCGCACCGTGGTCATGGGGATTATCAACATCACCCCGGATTCTTTTTCTGATGGCGGCTTGTTTTTCTCCCCTGAGAAAGCCTTAGAGCTGGCCGATCGCCATATAGCCGAGGGCGCGGATCTATTGGATTTAGGCCCTGAAACCACCCGCCCGGGCTCATTACCAACTAATTTAGACGAGCAGTGGCGGCGCTTAAATCCAGTGCTCAGTAGCCTTAATAAAAAAGAGGGCTGCCCGCCAATTTCCATTGACGCCAACCTGAGCCTTATCGCTGAAAAAGCCCTAAATTCTGGGGCCTCCATCATCAACGACATCTACGCTGGTCGAAAAGATCCCAAAATCTTCGAGGTGGCCGCTTCCTACGGCGTCCCCATCATCCTCATGCATATGTTAGGGGAACCTAGGACGATGCAGATTGAGCCCCACTACGACGATGTGGTTAGTGAAGTCAGAGACTTTTTAAATGAACGGGCTCAAATAGCTATGGACGCCGGCATCCCCAAAGAGCGCATCATTTTGGATCCTGGTTTGGGTTTTGGCAAAAACGCTGACCACAACCTAATCCTCTTAAATCGCTTCCCTGAGTGCATACCGGAGGGTTTTCGATCTCTAATGGCCTTATCGCGCAAGGCTTTCTTGGGCCGGATCACCGGTTATACCGAGGCTAAAAAGCGGGACCAAGCTACGGCGGCAGCCAACGCCATCGCCGTCCTCAAAGGGGCTGATATGATCCGTGTCCACAATGTTGCCCCCAGCCTCGACGCCTGCCAGGTGGCCTTGGCAACCAAAATGGAGAGCCTTAATGTCGCTCCCCATGAACCTTTCTAGGACAGTAAATCCAATCGCTTTAGGTAGACTAAGCCAGACCCCGGCTAAAATTGCTAGGGAAAAAATGGCTAGAGGAAAAATGGCTAGAGGAAAAAGTAGCGAGGGAAAAAGTAGCTAGTAAAGATGTTTAGTTCCATCGTCGACACCGTAGCCATCATGCGCAGGGAAGATTACGCCGACATCATCTTGGTGGCGGTGATAATCTATAACGTCATCATGCTGGTTCGCGGGACCAGGAGCGGTCAGGTGCTCTTGGGCTTGGGCCTACTCCTTGTGACCTACTTTTTGGCGGGATACTTCCAGCTTTTAACTTTAAGTTTTTTAATGGCCAATTTGATGGCCAACATCTTTACGTTCTTGGTGATTTTATTTGCCGCCGATATCAGGCGGGGGCTAGCCAGGATGGGGCGCTTTTCCTTTTCCAAAACCAACCCGGCAGTCTACGACGCCATTAACGAGGTGGTCAGAGCGGCGTTTTTTATGGCTGAAAACCGCGTTGGGGCTCTGATCGCCTTTGAACGCCACGTAAGCTTAGGCGAGTACATCGAAGCCGGGGCCAAGCTCTTTTCGGTCGTCTCAGATAGGCTTTTACTGGCCATTTTTAACAACCACGCCCCGCTCCACGATGGGGCCGTCATCATCCAAGACGGCCGCTTAGCTGCGGCCGGCTGCTTTTTGCCGCTTTTGCCTTCAGAGGATAACGTGGCCAAGTTCTTCGGCACCCGCCACCGGGCGGCCATCGGCTTATCTAGGGAATCTGACGCCCTGATAGTCGTTGTCTCCGAAGAAAGAGGCCTGGTTTCTTTGGTCCGCGACGGCGAGGTCGAGGTCATGATGGGCGCGGCCAGCCTGCGCGATCGCTTGCTAAGCGAGATGGGCCTTAAGGTTAAAAAGGATAAGGTCAGCCCGATTAGACCAGTAACCAAAACCCTTTAACTAAAACCCAATAACCAAAACTCAAAACCCAATAACCATATCCCTTTAGCCAAAACCCTTTAAACAAGTCTTTTTTTTGATTCATTTTTTCCACCCTAAATGGCCCAGATTGCCAACACCCTGACCGAAGGTATGTTTGGGAGCTTAAAGCTTTGATGCATCCATGACCAATTTTCTGAAAACCAAATTTCCCGTCATAGTGCTGTCGCTAGTCTTGAGCTTTTTGTTCTGGTTGCGCGTCTCTGGCCAGAATATGACCACCCACGATCTAGTCTTCTCGCTAGTCTTAAACGATATCCCCACCAACATAGCCTTAGGCGATAATACCCCTGAAACCTTTAACATTAGGGTTGAGGCCAATACCGCCCAGGCCAGGTTGTTTACCGACCGTAGGCAGGTGCTAAGGCTAGACATGTCTGACATCAGGCCAGGTAAAAATACCAAGGCTATCGATCGCGAGGCCATAACTAGTCTGTTACCCCGTGGAGTCAGGATTACCAGGGTGACCCCGGAGGAGTTGGTCTTTGAGGCCTACGCCTACGTCGATAAAACTGTTCCGGTAAGAGTACCCGAGATAGGTTCGCTGTGGGAGGCGCTTGAAAAGAAAGGCGATTTAAAGATCGTACCCCTTGAGGCCGTTCTTTACGGTCCCTCTAATCGCTTAGAAGATATTATCGATGTTCCAACCAACCCCTTTAATTGGGATTTAGTCAGAAACATTGGCGCAACTCAAATCTTAAAGCCTCAGCTCTCTGGCTTAGACAGTTGGCTTAAAATCAGCCCCAATGAGTTTCGGGCGACGGCTGACGTCTCCGTTAAGTACAAAAACCTAGCCTTCGATGTCCCGGTAAAGCTTAAGGATCTGGCCGCTTTTGGTGAAAAGGCTAAAAACGTCAACTTCCGGCCACAAGAGGTGGCCGTAACCGTGTCCTGGCCCATGAACCTGCCTGACCCGGCCCCAAGTTCTGATGGGGGGGTAATCATAACCGTGACAATTGACCCGGCGACCTTGGAGCGCCGCAAGAGCCTGAGAGTCGATTTAGAGGTCGAGCATCCCAATCCCGACGTCAGGATTATCACGGCTTATCCCCAAAGAATTTTAGCCACCTGGGAGGAAGTAGACAAAACCTCCAATCAAGGTGAGGAGTGAGGCATGGACAGCCAAAATACTAGGGTCTTGTTTGGGACCGACGGCATAAGAGGGGTCGTCAACCGCGCTCCCATGACGGCGGAAATGGCTCTCTCATTGGGCCGGGCGCTTACCTACCTTCTGCAGACGGATCTCTGTCTAACCAGGCGCCCTAAGATAGTCGTCGGTCAAGATACCCGCCTTTCGGGCCATATGCTCTCAGACGCCCTTTCAGCCGGCATTATGAGCCAAGGTGGGGATGTCTTTTCAGCTGACGTTTTGCCTACCCCGGGCCTAGCTAACCTCGCTTCCAGCACCCGCGCCGACGCCGGTGTGGTCATCTCGGCCTCCCACAACCCCTTTCAGGACAATGGGCTTAAGATCTTCGACGGTCAAGGCTATAAATTGCCCGATGAGACCGAAGCTAGGCTTGAGAGGCTGATGGAAGATAGAACCCTCTTAGACCATCAGAGGGCTAAAAGCGAGGCCGTGGGACGGTCGTGGCGTATTCACGACGCCGTGGGCCGCTACGTGGTCGCCCTTAAGGCCACCTTTCCCAAAGCCTTAAGCTTAGAGGGTTTGACCTTGGTTTTAGATTGCGCCAATGGAGCGGCTTACCAGTCGGCGCCGGCGGTGTTTGAGGAGCTTGGGGCTCAAGTTCACCTTTTGGGAGTTAACCCGGACGGCTTCAACATTAATCGCGGCCTAGGGTCCTTGCACCCGGAAGTCTGCGCCGAAAAAGTCTTAGAGGTCCACGCTGACCTAGGCGTCACCTTAGATGGCGACGCTGATAGGGCTATTTTTATCGATCACCGTGGCGAGGTCGTCGATGGCGATCAGATAATGTATTTGTGCGCCATGCACCTAAAAGACAAAAATGAGCTTAGCCGCAGTACCATAGCTACCACCGTCATGAGCAACATGGGTTTGGAACTAGCTTTGGAGAGAGAATCTATCAAAATGCTGCGCACAGCTGTCGGCGACCGCTACGTTGCCGAATGCTTAAGGCGCGAGCGGCTCAATTTTGGCGGCGAAAAGAGCGGACACCTTATCTTTCTAGATCACGCTACTACCGGGGACGGGACGCTAGCCGCCCTTCAGACCTTGGCTGTAATGAAAACCACTGGCCGCTCCTTACGGGATTTAGCCGGCTTAATCTCCTTGTTGCCCCAGGTCCTTATAAGCGTCCCGGTGGCTGAGCCGGTAGCCGCCGCCGCCCATCCAAAGGTCACGGCCTTGGTCAAAGAGGTAGCTGAGCGCCTAGGCCGACGCGGCCGAGTGCTTCTAAGGCCCTCAGGCACCGAACCCGTGGTCCGGGTCATGGTCGAGGGCGAGGACGAGGCTCAAATTAACGAATTAGCCAGAGAATGCGCCTTAACGGTGGCCTCTGTCCCGAGCCTTCTGGCCCCTACGCCGTCTAGTCATGTGGCCTCTAGTTCGGTTGAGCAATGTGTCAGTAATGGCAGCTAGAGTAGAAGGTTATTAAAATTTATTAAAAGTTATCAAACTAAATTTATTAAAGTTTATCAACTAAATTTATCAAAGTTTATCAAATTAAAAAGGCGGGCTGACCAGAAGTCAGACCCGCCTAAGAACCATCAAAAAAAATTATCGACTAATATACGATCAACTAGTGTGGCCAACTAATGTCAGCCAAAACAAGTCATTTTAAGGCAAATCACGAAATACTGCTCACTGTTGGTACATTTTCTGGTAGGCCGCGACAATAGTATCTTTGTGGCTTTCGACCAAGGCCTTTTCCTCGGGGCTGAACTTCATGGTGGGATTGGAGTCCAGTACCATGTTGATCATTTCGGCAGTGGCGCCCGGAGCCGAGTAGGCGGCAGCCGCGTGGGCGAGCTTGGCCACGACGATCGGGGCCCTAGTCTGGAGCTCGGGGCTGAGCCCTTCGAGGAAGGCCGCTTGACCGGCCATGCCGGCTTCACCGGATTGAACGAACAGATCAATGTCATCAGCCGTCAAGGTGATCTCTGGCAATTGGGCTAAGGCTAGGGACGAGAACAGCACCGTGGCGACGAAAATCGTGAAAAGACTAGTAAGTTTCCTGAACATAATAAACAGAACCTCTTTAGCTCAAAAATGAGCGATAATTTGCTTGGTAAAAAAAAATACACCAAAAAATATGGTGATAACCAAGCAGGAAATTAAATTATACCAGTCAAAATCTAGCCAAAATTTTTGACTAGATAAAAATTACAATAGATATTGATAACTATTGGGTAAGACGTGTGCTGTTTTCTCGTTTTGGCCTTTCTGTTATCTGTGTTGTGTCGCTTTAGCGACTCAAGCACATAAAAGACAATTTACCAAGAAAGTGTCCGGTTGTCAAGATTTTTTTTATAACATTATTTTGCTAGTTCAAAATCAGTAAACTGAGGTAACATAGGGCTGGAATAATAAAAATCACCTGGAATAATAAAAACCGCCTTTTGGTGGTTTAGGGAATCCCGTTAAAATCGGGAGCGGACCCATCACTGTGAGTTGAGCCCTCTAAAAAGGAGGGCTTTTTAGGACCCGGCTAGGAAAACCGAAAAGGATTAGGGGTCTTAAATCGACGAGCCAGAAACCAACCAGGAGAAGATAGACGACTTTGGCGGGGATCGGTCAAAGTTGCCGGGCTGACTTTGAGCCCGAGGGTGTATGGGGCCCGGACATTATGGCGTCCGGGTTTTTTTTTGCCTGCTTTTTAAACCTAGGTGGAGGCGTGATGTTGATCGGAAATTATTATGAAGGCTTAGAGTTCTATCGGGAAGACAAGATAATTTACGGAAAGTTCTTGGTTCCCCACCAAGTTGTGACCACCTGCCGGTCCGGAGGCGGGCAAAGAGATGATTTACTTTTTTTGGGCAATCACCAGGGCTGCGAGCCAGCCGGTCACTCCCATTCATTGGTGGCGGCCATCGAGCCCGATGTTTACCATAAAAACATCTGTTTGGCCCACGGGCTGGACCCACAAAGATGCGCTCTTTTGGGCACAGCCGCCAACATGCGCTTAGCCGCCGTTAAAGACCTAACTTTTAGGGATCTGACGGTCGTGGCCGCCGTGACCGGCGGCGTTGAAGGTAACGCTGGCCGGGCCGGCGACCCGGCTTACGGTTGGGAGGGCCAAGATGGCTATGAGGCCTTAAAGAGGCCCCATGAAGAAAATAGCCAGGCCCAAGAAAGACAAGCCAGCCAAGAAAGTCAAGAAAGAAAAGATAGCCAAGAAAGAAAAGATAGCCAAGAAAGCCAAGCCTCCGGGCTAAATCCCAACCACGGGACCATCAATATCCTCCTTTTTATCAATCGGCCCCTAACGCCCGGCGCCTTGGCTAGGACGCTTATTACCATAACCGAGGCCAAAAGCGCGGCTCTGGCGGAATTAGCTGTAAATTCCAGGTATTCTAACGGTTTAGCCACTGGGACCGGGACAGACCAAATAGGCGTGGCTTGTAAGATATCTAAAGATCAAAGGCCCATAACCAGTTCCGGTAAGCACTCCAAATTGGGTGAGCTCATCGCCCTATGCGTCATCGGGGCCCTTAAGGAGGTCTTAATCAGGCAAAATGGCATGACCACGGCTCGCCAGTGCTCGGTTAGAATCCACCTTGAGCGCTTCCATGAGATATCGCCGGGCCGACATGGTTTAGCCAAAGAGACGCTGGTAAACATGGTGGCCGCCCACTTAGATGACCAGACGGCTTCGCTACTTAGGGAAAATTATCGGGGCTTGTTCCACGATCCCATGAACGTAGCCCAGGTGGCGGCCATGACGGCGATTAGGGACAAATTTAACTATGGGATACTACCGCCTTCGGTTTATGCCGAAGTCATGGTCCACCAAGCTGCCCTTCTGGCCGTTGAGGCTGGCGGGCGGACCGGAGAATTTACCAAATATTTAGAGAGGTTGACTGAAAGCCCCCCAGAAAACTCGGATCAAGGCTTTATAGAGTTGGCGGCCTTGGCCATGGCCATGGGTTTTAACGATAAATGGCAGGAATTGTAAAATCGAGCAATTTTCGATCAGAATAAAGATTTAATTCTCTCCTCATTGTGCTATAATAAATTTGACTGTAGTGGTGTAGGCTGACTAAATTTTTTCCTTTGACTTTTCGGAATGCCCCAAATTCTGGGAATTGGTGGCTTAGCCCTTGATGGTTTTAGCTTGTTTAGGCAAGAAAACTAGCATTAGTGAGGTCGCATTATGAATAATCACCCCCCTGTCAGGCCAAGAAGCAAGAACATTAATTACCAGGGTTTTAGAATGCGGCGCCATACAGTCGGCATTATTTTAGCATTTTTTGCTATATTTTTATTTCATTTGCCATTATATGCTGGTCAAGTATCAGAGCCAACTGTTGATAATCTCCAAAATTTACTGAATAACGCTGACGAAGGTGAGACCATATCATTTAATGGTAATATACCTGGCATTGATTTTAGTATTGATGACTCTATTATTAGCATTAAAACCGAATTTTTAGTTATAACGGGCAATATTTCTAGCAATTTCAAAAATATGATAAGTGGAATATCATCAAGTATTTCAAATTTTGCATCTAGTAACCTAACATCCTCGAGTAGCCAGTTAACTGATTTTGTTAATACATCGCTAAGTAATTTTATTGCTTCTATACCATCTAATATGACATATATTAAAGGTGATGGCAAACAAAGATTTAATAGAAATTTAATAACTATTGATAAAGGGAATTATGATAATAAATTAACAATCAAAAATATTAATTTTAATAATTTTAAATTATATTATTCTAGATATGTCAACGTAGCTGGAGGTTTTGTCAATACATTTATTGGTAATTCTAAAGACACAACTATTGATATTTATACCTATTCCTTTGAAGATAATATAGTGAAAGATATTAGTATAAAATTTTCAGGACTTAGTGATTCTCATTACCTTGCTGGCGGTGGCATTCTTGGTTTAAGAAACACAGGCCTAAATATGCATAGTAATGGAATTGCATATTTTGGTAATATTTCAGGAAATTACTTTGATAATTTAGATATTAGCCTAACTAGATATAATGATCCCACTGCAGACACGCCTTATCTTATAGGTGGTGGTGTTATCGGTATTGTCGCCGTGGACACGCTGGCCGCAAAATCTGGCTATGGAAGGTTAGACACTCTTTCTAATAATATTTTTACGACAATATCTGTTAATTCAGAAAATAATATAATTGGTGGCGGAATTGTTGGTATAGACAACAATAGTACCCAAGTAGGTACTATTGTTGCTTCAAAAATAAATCAAGCCATTGGTAATATCTTTGGCAATGGCCAGGCCGGCAATATCTCGGTTAAAGCCTATTACTCCTTAAATGGCGGCGGGATAATCGGGCTTAACGGCTTGTCAGCGGCCAGTACGCAGCTAGACTACCTCTCGCAAAATGTTTTTGGCGGCCTAAGCGTCTCCACCGGGACTTATTTGTTCGGCGGCGGCGTTGTGGGGCTACAAACTAATAATGACCCCCAAAATAGTTCCACCCAAGGACCAAGTTACAAACCGCCTGTAGGTTTTGCGAAAGATGAAGCTCCCAACATAACTTCTATCATAAGCACGGCTACTAATAATGTTTTCTACAATGTCGATCTTAAGGTTGGAATCCTATCGACCGGCGGTTTACTGGAAGGTGGCGGCATAATCGGGGTTCGGAGTTTTTCCGATCGGGCCCTGATAGATAACCTAGAAAGCAATTATTTTAATAATATCAATGTTGCGACCTATGCCGGTTCCACTCATAGCGGTAATTTATTTGGTGGTGGTATAGTAGGCGTCGCATCAAAAGGTTATTCTTCTATTAATTTTGCTAATAATAATTATTTTAAACAGATAACTGTAAATATTGCCGGGGACTTATATGGCGGCGGCGTAATGGGTGTTGATGCCCATGAGCCAGGCAATAAAAATAATATTGAAACTGGTGCGACTATAGGTAAGATTTATAACAATACATTTACAGATATAAATCTAAATTTTGGTTCAAGCTCAGCACCAAATTCAGGTATGATATATGGTGGCGGCGTCATCGGCTTAAACTCGCCTAATGGAATAAATACTGCCTTGACAATTAATAACGATTATGATTTAGAAGCAATAAATAATAATAGATTTTATAATATAACTCTTAATGCTCAAAATGGTCTTTATGGTGGTGGGGTTATCGGATTGGCCAATGAGCTCGGTTACAGCCTAATCGGGCCTGTTGTTGATAATATCTTCAGTAATGTAAATATCAAAGCTAAATTTATTGAAGGTGGCGGTCTAATTGGTATATACTCAAAAGGTTTGGGTATTTTATATTCAGTAGATAATTCCTTCTTTCAAAATTCTACTATCACCTCCGATTACTACATCGATGGTGGTGGCATTATCGGGGTGACTGGAGACGCTTCTAGTCCGTCGGCCAATGGAATCTATTCGATAAAAAATAGTTATTTTGCAAATAATAAAGTTATTGCTAATAATGGTATAATAATGGGCGGGTTGGTTTATACTTACGGCTCAACAGCTGCTGAATTTCTAATTGAAGATTCTATATTTATGAATAATCAATTTATAACAGGTATAAATTCTAGTAGTTATACTCCAAATGATATGAGCATTTTAGATCCTAATAATTATGGAACTTTCGGTGCTGTTGTTGTCGATACTGGTATAAATATTTCTAATCAAGATAGTATAAATCTTACTCTATCGGCAACAGCAGGTAGTAGTCTTTTGTTTTATAATAACATCATAAAAAATTCTGGCCAAGCTGATAGATACAACTCTGTTTATATCGGTGTGATACCAGAATATAATTATGATTTAGCAAGTAATACTTTTAACGTCTCGGGTGATACTTCAGAGATTGATGCTATTTTAACGATTAAAACCGAACCTTATTCATCTATTGCTCTTTATGATCCTATAGTCGTTAATCAAGATAGTAACAAAAATTTTACCATGGTCGTTGAAGGTAGCGGCGAATTTGCCTGGGCAGGTGATAACATTTTTAATGTCCAAAATCTAAATAGTGATAATATAATAACATTAAAATCCGGCTCTCAGACTATTTTTATGAATAGTATTTATGGAACAAAACAGACTGAATATTATAAACCATTTTCCTTAACTGCCCCTAATCATGATTTTGTCTTAGAAAGTGGGGCCCAGCTTAATCTGCTTGGCAATAACTATTTAGATGTTCACAAAGCAGATCTTAATGGTACGCTTTATTTTAATCTTACTAATGCGCTTGTTAACGACTATACCAATCCGATTTTAACGATCAATACGGCTCCTGATGAATTTGTTTCCCTAAAAGGTGCTAAAATCATCGTTAGCAATCTAAATTGGGGACAAACACCTGTGGTGGGCGATAAATTAGTGCTTATTGATACTGGTGAAAACGATAAAATAATAGATTACCCAGAAGCCATAGTTATTAGTGCTAAATATGGGTATATTACGTATTATACAATGGTGGTCGATAGCGGTACGACGACTGATACCGGAACCCCGACTGATACCGGAACGCCGACTACGCCAGGAACGCCGACTACGCCAGGAACGCCGACTACGCCAGGAACGCCGACTACGCCAGGAACGCCGACTACGCCAGGAACGCCGGCCGCAAACTCGGATCGTCAATTGGTGATTAGAGTGCCGGCGCCAGACGATCCGATCTTAGTAGAATTAGGCCTTGAGCCCATCGCCGTCGTATCAGAGGTCAAATTGCTCTCCGAGGGTCAGGTAGCCGGCCTTAACCTGATCAGCCACTCGGTAAGTTGGCTAGCCGATCAAGCCTACCGGCAAGCTGATGTGGCCTTTGAACATGGCGGACGTAACTGGGCCCCCTTTGGAGGCCTAGACGGGGCTCTATTTAGTTCGAGGAGTATACATTCCACGGTGACCGTGGAATCTGGTTCGGCTATTGCCGGAATGGCCTACCGGGTACCATTTTCTTCTTCCCGGCTCGTCATCGGCGCCTTCGTTGAGAGCTCCATAGGTGAATATGAAGTTACTGGCGGCTATAACTCCCTCAAAGACAATAATCTAGAAGCTACCGGTAGGTTAAGATCTATTGGCGGCGGTCTTTTGATTCACCATCGCTTCAATAACGGCATTTCACTGGAAGCTGGTGGCCGGGTTGGTCAACTGCGCAATGAATTTAAGAGCTCGGCCTTTGACCATGAATTAGGCAACGTCTTCAATTACGATATCCAAACGCCTTATTTGTCCGCTTATGGCGGCTTGGGCTTTAAGTGGCAGATTAACGAGCATTCCAGTTTAGATTTTTCAGGTCGCTACTATTGGACTAACTTAAAGGGCCAGTCAGTAAAGTTGGATAGCCAAGAAGTTGTTGATATCCACGAGGCTACTTCTAAGAAGGTGCGCGGCGGCCTTCGCTATACTTTCTCACCCCAAAATAGTTTTTCTATCTACGCTGGCGGCTATTGGGAGCGAGAGCTAGATTCTGACTCGACAATTTCTGTTCACGGTAAGTCAGTTGCCGGCGAGGGTCCCAAAGGCGATTCCGGCTTAGGTGAGGTCGGCGTGATGCTCCATTCGCCGGGTAGTAATTGGGGGCTTGAGCTCGGGCTTCAAGGCTATACCGGTAAGATCCATGGTTTCTCAGGTGGCTTAAGGCTACGTTACCAATTTTAATTGATTAGATAGAATTTAAAAAAATAGCCGACCAGTTTTTGGTCGGCTATTTTTTTGCTCTTTGCTTTGCTCGCTTAGCTTAGCATTTTATTGTTTCTTATCTTGGTTGGAGCTTTCCGTACGCACGGCTAAGACCGGGAATTGGCCTAGGCGAATTAGCCGATCAGTAGTTGAGCCGACCATGATGTTTTCAATGAAGCCTCGGCCATGAACGCCCATGACGATAAGGTCGATATGGTTAAGGATGGCGTATTTGTTGAGTTCCTCGTGGGGATGGCCAGCTAGAACCACTGTTGAGGCTTTATCTTTGAAGTCTTCGGACAGCTTATTTTGGAGCTTTCCGGCCAACTCATCGACTAAACGGTGGGCTATGGCCCGGTCTTTTTGGGGATCGACGGTCAGAATCTGGTTGAGCTGGCCCTGCTCCAGGACGGTAGCCAAGGTCACCTTAGTTGAGAAGGTCCTGGCAAAGGCCAGACCCCATTGGACGGCGGAATCGGAGTCATCGGAAAAATCACAGGCGATCATAAGTGATTCGATCTGGCGGAGGGCCAATCGTTCAACTGGCAGATCGCCAGGGATTATCAGAAATGGCACGGTTACGGTAAACATCAACTTGCGGCTGACCGAGCCTAAAAGGAGCCTCTCTAAGCCGCTCCTCGGGTGAGTGGCGGCTACGAGTAGACCAGCAGATGTTTCTGAGACGATCTGCTGAATCTCCTTAGCCGGATAGCCTATGGAGATGTGGAGTTCCCATTGAACGCCTTCGATGTTAGTTAGGATATCGGTAACTTGGGCTCGGGTGGATTGCTCAACGCGGGCCCTGAGCTCTTGGGGATCGACCATGGTCTCCCCGTAAGGAGTGACGGCTGGTAGATCTATGACGTGGGCGATAACTAGTTTGGCCTTAAAGCCTTTGGCGATGTAAGCGGCCAAGGGTATGGCCTTGTTGGAGCCCTCCGATAGATCGGTGGCGCAGACTACGGCTGAAATTGAGAACATGGTTTCGTCTCGCTTATCCGGCCGTGGCGCCCATAGCTAGGGGCCGGCCTGTTATATTTAGAACGTATCGACATTATTGAAGCCATTTTTATCGAGTTAAATATTCATAAGTTCAATCTCCCGGTCTAAGAGTTCTTCGGCCAGGTCTAAGTAGAGCCGGCCCCGGGAGAGGTTTTGGGCGTGGAGGGAAGGGTAGGCCTGTTGGTCCCATTTAAAGTAGACCTCGGCCAGCGAATCGGTTAGGTATCTTCGGGCTAGGTTTAAGGCCAGGCCGCGTATGACAGCAGGTAATAGATTTAGGTTTTTTAAAACTAAGTCCGGGGCGGTTTGACGATAGCCGTCAACTAAGGCCTTGGCTAGTTGCTCGTCAAAATGAGGCTTAGTTGGGGAGACGGCAAAGGATCGGCACATCTCGCCTAAATCGAGCATGGGATCCCCAAATCCCACGGTGTCCCAATCGATAATGGCCATGGGGCCTACGGGAGGCGCCAGAAAGTTTTCGCGTTTAGAGTCGCGGTGAATGACCAGATCCCTGGCCAAAAAGATCCTACAAAATGATGGCCTGGTGGGCAACCAGTCGGCGTTTTTCATGCCGCGCGTAAGTTCTGGAAGTACGGCCTCAAGGTTGGGATGGCCGCGATAGCGGGCGGCAATGCACTGAAAGTCTTCTCGGGTATTAAGTCTTTGGTTGGTTACGTCGCCATCGTCTGCTAGGGCGGTGACCAAAATGGGCTTAGGGTTATTTAGGTAATAGTGAGTGCGGCCTAAGGCGGCGGCGGCCTCTCTAGCTTCATTAATCGATCTAGGTAACGGAGGGCGGCCGTTAACAAAGGTTGAGAGGCGCCAGACATCGCTATTTTGTGGGTCTAGGGCTAAGGGCTGCCCGCTTTGGGTTAAAACAAGTTTGGGGCAGCCGACTTGGCCTTCTAAGGCCTGATGAACTAACGTTAGATTTAAGCCCAAAGAAGCATCGCTACCAAATCTCGGATTTAAGCGCTGGAGGACGTAGGCTATGTCGCCATCTATGGTTACCGAAAAGGTCTGATTGACCCTACCTGAGCCAAAGGGGGCTACATGGGCCTTGGGCAGATCGTAGAACAGCTCTAAGATGGCCTTGGCCTCATCTGGCGAGCGCTGGGAGTTTAAGTTGCCCAGCAAAGGGGCGATATTTTGACTCTGAAATCGGTGAGGTTCCATGGTTTTCCGCGTAGCTCGATGGGATCTTATGGCTCACGCTTACTTTACTTTGTTTTTAGAAAAGAGGCCAAGCCTCTAAAAGATATTTTAGCATTTTCTTAGTTTTTTTTTCGCCTCGCATTTTATCTTTTTAATTGGCGAGCAAGCCTTAGGCTCGCCAGTAGATAAGCCCGGCGTAGCCAACGGCTTGGTTGCCGGGTTGGATATCGCTACTGGCATAGTGGTCGATAAGTTCAGCTTTGGCCTTATAGATTTTGGCCGCCTCCGCCGCTGCCGCCGCCGCTCCCGCCGAACAGGCGGCCCGGTTAGATTCCCCGATATCCATCATGGCGTTGGGATCGGGTTTTAAGGCCGCCTCGATAAAAGCCTGATCGTTTTTTTGCCGGAAATCCTGGCCGGCTTGACCGCCTCCGGCGGGCGCAAATCCGTAGGCCGATCCGTAATGGGTCAGATCGGTTGAGGCGACGATCAAAAGGTTGACGCTTTCGGCCATTTCGGCCAAGATCGTCCCCACCCTAAGGGCGCCGGGGCCAGAGGCTAGCCTTAAGGGCCAGAGTTTAGCTTTAGGGCACATAAGTCTCAATAGCGGCAGTTGGACCTCCACGGTGTTGTCGTCCGAAGGGCCGTACCAGGGGCGGGGGTTTAGGGCGCTAATTTTTTCGTTTAGTTCGGTGGCGATTTCAATATGACCCAAGGGCGTGGCCCAAGCTTGATCGCTGAAGATGACCGGAGGCGATCCCGGGGTTAAGTGGCCGCCCAAGACGACCACCAGAGCCGGGCCGTCAGGCCCAAGGCTAGCGGCAGCTTGGTAAATGGTCTTGGCGGCCAAGCGACCACTATAATACCAGCCGGCGTGGGGTACGATGATCGACAAGGCCTGGCCTTGAAACTTAGGCGGGTTGGATTTTATATAGGGATCCCAATCTTTGACAACGGACTCAACCTCTTTATATTTGGCTGGATACCAGGTGCCGTCTAGTTGGGAGCGTCGGATTCTGGCCACTGACATTGAGTTATTCTCCTAACCTGGCTCGCAGCCATGATGTAATAATTGATGGCATATTGAAGACGTATTAAAGTATAGCATATTTTAATCTACGATCTCGCATTTGGGCTCTTGATAGCTTAGCTGTTAGCTTGGTTGACGGCTTGGCTGATAGCTTAGCTGGCATTTTGGCTGATGGCTTGGCTAATAGCTTAGCTGGCATTTTGGCTGATGGCTTGGATAATAGCTTAGCTGGCATTTTGGGCCAAAGTCGATCAGGTCTTTTCCCAACCCGGAAAGTCGGAAACGTTTAGTCGGTTGAGGGTTTTAAGCTAGATAGTTAATTTTTTAGAACTAGGTCTTCTCAGGCTCTAGAAAACTCCTCAAAGATAGCCCACAAAACTAGCCAAACGAACTTAAGAGATAGAAAGATTTGACAATGCCGTTAAACATGGGTTAGTATTGGCTGGCTAAGACTTAGTGACCATTCATTTAAAAATGGTTCGAATGAAGGCTGGCGCCTTTAATATTATATTTTATGGAGGATTTTATGATTAGGCAATTTTGGGTTTTTGTTTTAATGGCTCTCGTAGTTGGCCTGTTTTTGGCCAATAGCCCTCAGGCCCAGGCTCAGGCTCAAAACGTCAGAGCAGATGACAATGGCAATAGTTATTCCCTAGAGCTCCCGGAGTTAAAGGCCTTTAACGTCACCGAGTCTATAGCTCATTTAAAGTGTCCAAATGTCAAACTGACGGTCAACATAAGTTACCCACAGGGAACCGGTGATGATTTACTCGATCAGATGTCTATAGTCCAGACCTCCATGGAGGAGAGGGCGGTCTTGGCTAATTTACAAAAAAATATTGGCGATTGCCCGGCCAACGCCAAAGAGAACTATGAAGCCGAATACTTCCGTAATTTTGAGGCCCATAGCGCCTCCAAAGATGTCTTATCGGTACTTTTTACCATCTTCGAGTCCACGCCAGGGGCGGCTCACCCGACGACGACTTTTGAGAGCTCCAATTACAGCTTTTCTTTGGGCCGTCAAATCACCCTTAACGATATCTTTTCCGATGATAGCTCTAAAATACAAAACGCCTGGCAATACGTGGCCTCGAGCTGGTGCGCCTACAACGACTATCACAGCTTACCTTATTTCTACCGGTACCAAACGGACGCCGATATATGCGCTCAATCTGAAACCCTAGATCTGCCGCCAGGACTAAAGCTTGAGCCCGGTAGCCTAAAGTATTTGGGTAACGCTTTTCTGACCACCGAAGGGCTGAAACTCATTTTATCCGCCGACGACGGCTGGAGCCGCGCTGACGGCCCTTCTACGATTTTGATAGACAAAAATAAGCTTAAGGATTTGGGCGCCGATCTCTCTTTTTGGGGCGGCAAGTAAGAGCCCTTTAGTCTCTTAATCCCTTAGCCCTCTTATCTCTTTTTGACCGAGCCTTAGCTTTCAGAGCTGAGGCTTTTTTTTTGGCCAAAGGCTCAAGTTTTGATTTGGATCAAGGCTTGGATCAAAAGGAGAGGTTATCCTAAATCTACCAACCTAGATCTTCGGCTTTTTTTGTCAATTAAGAAGCAAGATTATAGGAGAATTCAAGATTTTAGGTTAACACATCTGCCGGCGGCCAGGCGCCGCTTGAACAAAAGGGAGGGCAATATGTTTTGTTATCAATGTGAACAAACTCGCGCTGGCCAAGGCTGCGATCAAGGAGGCGTCTGCGGGAAAACTTCTCAGGTGTCTGACTTAAGCGATCTTCTGACCTATTATCTTAAGACTCTAGCTTTAACCGCGACCAGAGCCAGGGCGGCGGGCTATAACGATAGGGCCGCCGATCGCTTCTTGGTTCGGGGACTCTACGCTAGCCTAACTAACGTCGATTTTGATCCCAATAGCCTTTCTGAGCTTCTCGATAGAGCGGTTCATCACCGGGAGAGGTTACTGAAGGCCTCAGGTATTAGATTGGGCGAAGAGTATTGTCCGAGTTTAGCCGAAAGTCTTTCTGAGCGCGAGATTCAAGCTCAGGCCTATCCTTTAGGTAGCTTGGGCTCAGAAGAAGCATATCTGGCCAAAGAGGCTATCTCTTTAAGGGAGACGGCCCTTTACGGCTTAAGGGGCTTGGCGGCTTACGTCTGGCACGCTCAGAATCTAGGATACGAAGACGACGCCTTATACGCCGCCTTGGAAGAAGCTTTGGCTAAAACTTTAGATAGCTCTCTAGGAGTTGAAGATCTCCTAGCATTAGCATTGGAAGTGGGAAGAATAAATTTAACGGCTATGGAGCTTCTCGATAAGGCCCACACCGAAAGCTTCGGTCACCCTGAGCCCACTAAAGTTGAATTAGGGTACCATAAGGGGCCGGCCATCTTGATAAGCGGTCACGATCTAGGCGATCTTAAAGATCTCTTAAATCAAATCAATGGGCAAGATATTAAGGTCTACACCCACGGGGAAATGCTTCCAGCCCATGGATACCCCGATCTCAAAGGGCCAGATCTATGTGGTCACTATGGTACCGGCTGGCCAAATCAAGTGAGAGAACTTAATAAATTTCCTGGGCCCATTGTTTTTACTTCCAACTGCTTAACTAAGCCCGATGACGCCTATATCGACCGGGTCTTTCTAACCGGCCCTGTGGCTTATCCTGGAGTCCGGCGCCTCCATAAAGACGCCTCTGGTAAGATAGATTTTGGGCCGGTCATTAAGAGCGCCATAAAATGCGCGGGATATAAATACCATAACCAGCAAGATAAGGTCACCGTAGGTTGGGGCCATAAGGCCATCCTAAGTCAGGCTCAGGCGGTCGTAAACTTGATCAAAATTGGTAAGCTCCAAAAGATCCTCTTAGTGGGCGGCTGCGACGGCGGTAAATCTTCCCGCGATTACTACCGGCAGCTTGTGGCTAAGACTAAAGCTGACACGTTGGTTTTAACTTTAGGCTGCGGCAAGTTTAGATTTTTCGATCTAAACTTAGGCGACATTGGCGGGGTGCCTAGGTTACTAGATTTAGGTCAGTGTAATGACGCTTTTACGGCTATTACCGTAGCCGCCGCCTTAGCCGGGGCCTTGGAGATGAGTTTGGGCGATCTTCCGCTCTATTTGATCTTGTCGTGGTTTGAGCAGAAGGCCTGCGCTATTTTACTGACCCTCTTACATTTGGGCATCAAAAATATCCGCTTAGGCCCAAGTCTTCCAGCCTTTGTCCATCCCAATATTCTAAGCGTGCTCGTTGATAAATATAACCTAGCTCCGACCACGACGCCGGAGGGCGATCTGGCGGCAATCGGGGCTTAAACCGGTATAAATTTGCACCATAAGCCTAAAACCATAATAAGCCTAAATTTAGCTTATAGGGAGCCTCGAATAGGCCAGGCCAAGAAAAAAGCCCACGGTCGTGGCTAAATTTAGGCTCCTTACCCCGGGGGCCAAGGGGATATTTAAGATCTCGTTGGCCTCTTTAGTTACCTCCTCTGGGAGACCCCTGGTCTCTGGACCAAATAAGAGGTTATCAGATTGCTGCGGTTGGTAGGAGGTAAAATGTTTACCTCTCCGAGCTGAAGTGGCTATCAGGCGGCCTATGGGTTTACTTAGGCAAAAAGAAGGCCAGTCAGGCCAGATCTTAAGTTTCACTAGCGGCCAATAATCTAAACCTGCTCGCTTAAGATAGCGATCTTCTAAGGAAAAACCCAAAGGCTCAACTAAATGGAGAGTAAGGTTAAAGCCAGCGCAAAGTCTGGCGATGTTCCCGGTATTGGGGGGTATTTCAGGTTGGTATAAAACGATGTTCATTAGACGCGCGGTATGGTTATTGGCCTAAAACTTTAGGTTTTTTTTGGCTTAAAAGATGAATGAATTTAGTATACTCAATTAAACAATCGGATGAGGGTAGCTACGTAATTTCCGGTTTCCGGTTTGCCGCCCACCAGGGCCTCTTGGGCTCCCATAAAGCCCGGAACGACCGATAAAGGCCCCATGGTGGTCATAACCCACTCCCCGGGCGGGCGCCTCTGACCTTCTTGAAAGTGGACATGCTCGAAAATAACATTTTTTGGGGCTTTAGTGGTGACGGCATTATGGCTGCTAACCGGAATAAAGCAGTTGACCATTTCCACTAACAAGTTTACGCCCGTGGAATAATAGATAGCCGTGGGCGTCTGGCTAGGGAAGCGGGCGTCAATTTCCAGAAGTTTTAAGACTCCTTGGCTATCGATGGCCTCGAGATCCATGATGCCGGTTAGGCTCAGTTTTTTGGCGATCAATTCGGCCATGCGGCCAAATTTATCCTCGCGCTCAGGGCTTAGGCCAGAGGGAGCGATAACTTGGTAGCAGTCGTGGGCGCTTTCAAAATTTAAAAGGGTAACCTGAAAGCTTTTGGCTTGGCCATTTCGGGCCGTGACCTCAACGGAGTACTGAGGCCCGGAGAGGTATTCTTCGATGACTAACCCTTGACGGCTCTTTTCGGTCGGGTAGAGCCTACGAACATCTTGAGCGTCTAAGATTTTAAGGCCCCGGCTACCGGAGAGGTTGTCGGGCTTAATAATATATTGGCCAAAAGATTCAGTATCGCTAAAAGATGCCGGCATGGGGAGAGAAAGAGATTTAAAAATCTTTTTGGATTTCTTTTTAGAGGAGGTAATCTTATAGGCTTTAAAATCGATGGTAACTGGTGGAATGATTTGTTCTTGGGCGAGGGAAGTAAAGCGCTCGATAATTTTCTCATCTTCTAAAGTCGGAATGAGCAAATCAAAGCCGGCGGCCAGATGGATAGTGTTTTTAATATTGAGATCCATAAGATTTGCGGTAATGGACCAATCGGCTAGGCCAATGGCCGGGGCCCGGGGGTTTTTGTCGACTACGGCCATAGTCCAACCGGCTTTCTTCCCGAGATAAACGGCCTCAATTCCTTGTAAGCCGCCGCCTAAGCAAAGTGCTCTCATAAATGATTGTTCCGTTTCATTTGCCTTAGGAGCTCTTGGTACTCCTGAGGTTGGCCGACCGATAAGTCGTTAGAAGTAAGGATCTCGCTGACCTTTTCAACGCCGCGATTATGGTTTTCTATGTCTAGAGCTTGATGAGCCACCCCGGCTAAGCCTAAGTAAGCCGGCACCAATGAGGTGACAACGTTGGCGCCGGCTGAAAGTCTGGGAGCTAAGCCTTGTAAGCCTTCGACATCGAGTGAGGCTGGTATTAAGGCCCGGGGGTAAGATAACCTTAGGACGGCTATCATTAAAAGTTCTTGGTTTGAAGCCTTGACCCGGTAGTCAGGCGGGAGTCCCCCCGGGGAAGGGACGTAGGCCATGGCCCGCAGTTGGGTGGCCCCAAGTTTACCCATGGCTACGATCGAGTCAGCTAAATCCTCAGGCGTGGCGCCGGCGCCCAAGAGGACGCCTTCTTCGACTAAAAAACCCATGGCCGCAGCTTTTTTCTTACTTTTCATCCTTTTTTCAAAGTCTTGACCGCGCCGCCAAGCCTTAAACAAATTTCTATTGTGGGTCTCTTGATACAGGGCGTACCAGGTGACCCCGGCCCGCCTAGCCATTGACAGTTGAGTCTGGCTTAGGACGCCAGGGGAGAGCATGATGGGTAGTTGGGTCTGTTGACCAATTTTGGCCGCCGTTTGACACAATAGCTCAAAGCCATCCGGGGTAAGTAATTGAGGATCCTCACCCATAGTCAGATCGATTAGGCTGACGCCGGCTGCGGCTAGCTCAATGGCCGCCCCGTAGATCTCATCGGCGGTCTTGCGGTAGCGGCTAAGAGTGGTTAATTCCGTTCGCCAGTGGCAGAAGGCGCAATTGTTGCGGCAGTAGGTCGATAGGTAGATAAAACCATAGAGGAAAACGCGGTTGCCAAAATAGATCTCTCTTAGCTTTCTTGCCCCCTCAAAGAGGGCTTCGGTCGCGGCCTTACTGGTAAGCCTTAAGAGAGCGGCTATCTCGGTTAAGGTTGGTGGCGAGCCGTTTGACGAGCGTTCGACGATGAGACTAACTTGGTCAGCGGTCAGAGATTTTTTCACAAGACAGTTCCAGATCAAATTTTAAGCGGTATACCCTTAATTCGCCCTAGAGTTCGGCTCACCAAAGACACCCGGTCCAGATTTGCGGCAGCCATGGCCAGGCGCTCAAGCCCGAAGCCTAAGCCCAACCATGTGCCGTCAAAACCCCAAGCCTCGTCAAGAGGGTGAGGACCCATGGAGCACGAGGCTAGCTCCAAGCCATCACAGCTTACAATATCGATGGTTTTTTCGTAGACCGTGGAACCTACCTCCTCGTGTCGCCAGTCCTTAAGCCCGAGGCGGCCCAGTATGGCTTCCACAAGTTCTGAGAGTCTATCTAAGCGCTTATCTAGGGGCAAGCCCACCTCCACTAAGTTTAACATAGTAAACTCGCTGGCGTGACGTGAACCCTTTGATTCTTTGCGAAAGCAAGGCCCGACCTCGAAGATGCCAAAAGGCCGTCCCTCGGCTAATTTTAAAAGATCTAGCATGTACTCGTAGAGATGAGGGGCTAGCATCGGCCTTAAGCAGCGCTTGGCGTCGAGCCAGAAAACCTGAGAATAAAAAAGTGGATCGCTCTCTAACACCATGCGAGAGAGTCGGGCCCTGCTCATGATAATGGGGGTGGAAACCTGAATTAACCCGCGAGAAACTAAGAGCTCACACAAAGTTTCCGATATGACCTCAACCAAAGGCCTGCCGCCAGTAGATAACATCTCCTTAATCGCGCTTCTAGCCGCCGTTACTAAGGCTTGCTCAGTCTGACGGTAGTTAGCGTCTCTCATTAGGGGACCAGAAAATTGGGCTTCTAAAGTCTCAGCCTTAGCCCCTAAGTCCCTGAGGCGGGATAGCTGCTCAGATGTAAAGCCGAAAGTTTTGCCATTATATTCGGTCACGATTTGATCTTTTCTCCATCATCAGGGGCTACGTTTAGGGGTAAGGAAGGCAAAACCGCTCCCCGTCGTTTGGAAAATACAGTGGATCCGTATTTTTCAAGCTTCCAAGCCGGAATCTGGCAGCTTGGGCAGGGCGAGGTATACTGCTTGGCCCTGAGCCAGCGGGCCGCCCTGGACTTAGACGAATCGCGGGCTGTAAAAACCAAGCCGCAATGGGTTGTCACCCGAAGGCCAGCCGGCGTATGGTCGAGGCTTTTGATCCCATGGAGAATGCCGTTTCGCGAGGGCCAAAGCTTGATCTTAGAGACCAAGGCTACTAGGCGCTGGCGTTTGCGGTAAAATCTTTTGGTCTCAGCCATGATTAAGATCCGGGGCTGTTATTGGAACAGGCGATGTTATTGGCGGGGAGTCCGGGAGTCCCACCCGGCTGTACGGGTTTAGAGCCCGTATGATCAGTTGCGATCCACCCCCCAGACCGCGAAAATTATAACCCAATTTCCCTAAAAAGACACCCCTAAAGCCTCAAAATTTACCAAAAAAAATCTGCCCTAGATTTTTGTGGCCCTGATTTAGGTCGGATGGTAACGTATACAATTCGCCCTTTAGGGCTAACTATCAATGGGGCGATTGGCTAGCCATTGGTGTTCGGAGTCTTAAAAAATAATCCGTTTTGGGCCTAAAAAAGTTTGGGGTCGGATGCCCATTGGGGAAAGTGTAAGCCTTAACATGCCTAAAGGACTAATTTTTTAAAGGCGGCATAAAACGTCAAAAAAAGTCTTGACAAAACGGAAAAACCTCTCTAGGATAAAAACGTCTTAAAAAAATACGATTTAACTTTTACTTTGCATTACCGCTGTTTGTTTTACGCCTTCGGTAAGGCCGAAGAACATAGGGAATCCCGTGGAAATCGGGAGCGAACCCATCGCTGTAAAGTCTTTATACCGGAAACGGTGTCCGAAATAATACGCCCCTTGGATATTTCCTGGCAAGGCATTTCGGGTAAGACAAGTCAGAAAACCTAAAAACAGACAGCCATAATATATCGTACCACTTGGGGAAAATAAGTTGTACCTATTAGGGACATCTAGGCCTGTTTAGGCTATGAATTATCTAAAATAAAAATATTATAGGATAATTGTCCCGCAACTTGCTAGGTTTTTACGGAAACTCGGCTTCCTCATTTGGTGGAAGTCGAGTTTTTTTATTACCAAAAATTCTTTTTTAGAATAAATGATGACAATTTTTTGATAAGCGGAATATCCAGGATGCACTGTCTAGAAACCTTGCCATATCCCTTCTATACCGGACCAAGACATAATTTGAGGTCACTTTATGCATATATATGTAAAAAGATGGACTTAAATTATGTAGTTTGTCTATTTATTCTCTCTCTCTCTCTCTCTCTCTCTCTCTCTCTCTCTCTCTCTCTCTGTGTCTGTCTGGGGGTGTGTGTATGTGTATGAATGTGA
>JAITJB010000176.1 GCA_031279155.1 Deltaproteobacteria bacterium
ACGAAGAAACGTACGCCACCGATATCTCGTCAATAGAAACCATCAACCGCGAGATCTTAGCTCTAGCCGTTAAGGTTTCTAAGCGCATGAGGGAAAATAACTTCCATGCCCTTACCATAACCCTAAAGGCCAGGGATGGTCGTTTTAAGACCTTTACTCGCTCGAAGACCTTTAAAGATCCTTTTCAGGATCACCGAACTGTCTATAAAGAGGCTGTCTCTCTATTTCCCAGCGAAAGACGCGGGCCCTGGAGGCTTTTGGGGGTTACGGTCTCAAATTTGGTGCCTGATTCCATGGCTTGGCGAAGGGTAAGTCTATTTGATAAGCCTAAAAAAACTGAGCTCATGAACGATCTCGATAAAACCATGGACGCCGTTAACCAGCGCTTTGGTAGCGGTAGCTTACTACCGGCTAGCCTTTTGGAGGGTAGGCCGCAAACGGTCAGAGAAGTTAAGCCAGACTTCGGGGAGCCCCAAGACCCTGATGAGGCTACTAAAAAATAATTTACTTTAGAGATTATATGAGCCCAATAGCCGGGCTAATTTGGCTAGATTTTTGCCCCAAACATGACCATGTCAGGAGTTTTGCGATGACCATAATGGTAACCGGAGGCGCGGGCTTCATAGGTACTAATTTAATAATAACCTGGCTAGCCCAAGGGGGCGAGCCGGTTGTAACCCTAGATAAACTTACGTATGCCGGAAATAGCCTTAACCTAAATTTATTACCTAAAGATCGCCATACGCTTATCGTAGGCGATATTGGCGATCGAGAACTGGTAAGAAAAATTTTAACTGACTATAAGCCTAGGGCCATCTTAAACCTAGCGGCTGAGACCCACGTCGACCGCTCTATCGACGGGCCTGGGACTTTTATTGAGACCAATGTTGTCGGGACCTTTAATCTCTTAGAAGAAGTCAGGCGCCATTATGGCGCGCTTGAGATTAATGATGCCGAAAACTTTAGGTTTCTCCACGTCTCAACCGATGAGGTCTACGGTTCTCTTGGTCCGCAAGACCCGCCTTTTACCGAAAAAACCGCCTTTGCCCCCAATAGCCCGTATTCGGCGTCCAAGGCCGCTTCCGATCACCTCGTTCGGGCCTACCACATTAGTTATGGCCTACCAACCTTAACCACCAACTGCTCTAATAACTATGGACCGTACCAGTTTCCGGAAAAGCTCATCCCGCTTATGATCTTAAACGGCTTAACTGAAAAGCCTCTGCCCGTTTACGGCGATGGCCAGCAAATCCGCGATTGGCTGTTCGTTACCGATCACGCAAGGGCCATCATCGAAGTCTTAAACAAGGGGAGGGTAGGGGAGACTTACAATATTGGCGGCGGAGCCGAAAAATCCAACCTAGAGGTTATCAGATCTATCTGCACACTTTTAGATCAACGTAAACCCATTGGCCGTCCCCACGCTGATTTAATTGAGCATATTCGCGACAGGCCCGGTCACGATAGGCGCTACGCCATTGATTCCACTAAGCTAAGTTCGGAAATCGGTTTTAACCCCCAAATGGATTTTGAGACCGGCTTATCCACTACCGTCAACTGGTATCTCGATAATCCCTCTTGGGTGGAGAGCGTTCAGAGCGGGGCTTATCGGCAATGGCTCGATCACCATTACGGTAAGGCGCCCCTAAACGGTCAAGAAATTGATAGTCTTAAGTCTTAAGAAAGGGAGCCTAAAATGACAAGAAAAGGCATAATCTTAGCCGGAGGCGCCGGGACCAGGCTCCATCCGGCTACCTTAGTGGTCTCCAAACAGCTTCTGCCGGTCTTCGATAAACCGATGATCTACTTTCCTCTAACTACCCTGATGATGACCGGCCTAAAAGAGATCTTGGTCATCTCGACGCCTGAGGATTTACCGCATTTCCAAAAGCTCTTAGGTGACGGGCAAAAATTGGGTATAAGCTTAAGCTACGCTGTCCAGCCAAGTCCCGACGGGCTAGCCCAGGCTTTAATTATCGCTGAATCATTTTTAGGAGGTAGTCCTTCGGCTTTGATTTTAGGCGATAACATTTTTTACGGCCACGAGCTTGTGCCTTTTTTAATTAACGCCAATAAGATCGACCAAGGGGCTCTGGTTTTTGCCTACCACGTAAATGACCCTCAGCGCTACGGGGTTGTGGAGTTTAACGCCCAAGGTTTGGCCATCGATTTAGTTGAAAAGCCCCTTAAGCCTCGCTCAAATTACGCTGTGACCGGGCTTTATTTCTACGATTCTAACGCGTCGGCCATGGCCCGCACCCTTACCCCTTCGGCCAGAGGGGAGCTGGAGATAACCGATCTAAACCGCTTATATTTAGAGAAAAAAGCTCTGTCCGTTAAGATCATGGGCCGGGGCTTTGCCTGGCTCGATACCGGGACCCATGAAACGCTTTTGGAGGCCGGGCAGTTTATTCAGACCATTGAAAAAAGGCAGGGCATGAAGGTAGCCTGCCCCGAAGAGGTGGCCTGGCGCAACGGCTGGATCGACTCCAAAGAGCTTGAGGCCTTAGCTAAGCCGCTTATTAAAAGCGGTTACGGCCAGTATCTCTTAAGTTTACTTGATGATTCCTTTCGTGACGACTGATTAGATATTTTTAGCCGGGGTATTTTTTAGACCAAAGCCCCCAAAAAAAAACCCGGCTAAGCCGGGTTTTTCGCGTTAAAAGCCTTAGTCAATTGAGCCAAAAGGCAAAGCCCTGCTCAACTAAAATTTTAAAAAAGTTACGAGTTCGGTCT
>JAITJB010000105.1 GCA_031279155.1 Deltaproteobacteria bacterium
GCCACAACTAAGACCTTATCTCCCAACTCAAAGGCCCCGTAGGTAAAGGCCGGATTGTAAGCGATGGCCAAGTTTGAGGGGATGGTCCAAGGCGTGGTGGTCCAGATGACAAAGCTTACGTCTTTGCCGGCTAAGGCTTTTGATAGTTTAGCTGGATCGCCTTTGAGCGGGAAGGCCACATAGATGGATTCGGAGGTTTCTTCTTCGTATTCCACTTCAGCTTCAGCTAAGGCCGTGCGGCAAGTACCGCACCACAATACCGGCTTAACGCTGTGGTTAAGTCTTCCGTTTAAGGCCATTTGGCCCAGCTCGCGGGCGATTATGGCCTCATAGCGGAAGTTCATGGTTAGATATGGATCTTTCCAGTCGCCTAAGACGCCTAAGCGCTGGAATTCAGCCGATTGGATAGCCACAAATTTTTCGGCGTATTGGCGGCATTGCCGCCTGATATCGGAGTGGGTCATATCTTTTTTCTTAGACCCTAGTTCCTTATCGACCTGGTGCTCGATGGGTAAGCCGTGGCAATCCCAACCCGGCACATAGGGCGATAGAAAACCTGACATGGTTTTGCTTTTAACTATTATGTCTTTTAGGATCTTATTTAAGGCTGTCCCGGCGTGGATGTGGCCATTGGCGTAGGGCGGTCCGTCGTGGATTACCCAAATCGGGCGATTTTTTTTGTGAGCGAGAATCTTTTCGTAGATATCTTGTTCTCGCCATCTGGCCAAAAGCTTGGGCTCAAGATCGTTTAAGCCAGCTTTCATGGGGAAATCAGTTTTAGGAAGATTTAGAGTGTCTTTGTAGTCCATGTCAAACCCGCGAAATAGTAAGCTTTCATCCCCTTTAAAAGAGGAGAGGAGAGGAGAGAAGAGAGTCTCAGTCAGAATTGGTCTTAGAGTTAACCTTAGGTTTAGCCAATGGGGCGTTTTGGCTAAGGCGGTTTTGGCGCTTTATCTTAATGGCCTCGATAACCATGGGCATAACCGATATGACGATAATGGCCAAAATGACCATGGTGAAATTTTTCCTAACCGCGCTAAGTCCCCCAAATAGGTAGCCAGCCGTTATAAAGATGGCGCTCCAACTGACCCCGCCGATGATGTTAAAGAACATAAACCTAGGGTATACCATCTGGCCGACTCCGGCCACAAAGGGGGCGAAGGTGCGGACGATGGGGACAAAGCGGGCGATGATAATGGTTGAGGCCCCATAGTGGTCGTAGAAGTCTCGGGTCTTATCGAGGTACTTTTTCTTTAAAAAGCGCCCGTCTTTTTTGAAAACCTTGGGCCCGATTTTCCGGCCAATCCAATAGTTAAAAGTATCGCCCAAAAAGGCCGCCGAAGCTATAACCAAAAATAAAACCAGAGGCGAAAGAGGGGAGTCTGGCCGGTGGGCTATGGCCCCGGCGGCAAACAATAGAGAGTCGCCCGGGAGAAAGGGGCAGACGACTACGCCGGTTTCCCAAAAGACGATAATAAAGAGTATAAAATAAGTCTGCCAGCCGTACTGACTGACCAACTCGTCTAAGTGGACGTCAATGTGCATGATGAAGTCAAAGAGCCAGAAGACCCAATGTTGGATAAAGGCTAATATTTCCATGGAAGGGAGACCTTAATTGGTGTTGGAGTGTTGGTTTTGGTCAGTCTAAGACCGAAGGGCAGATCTGGCGGATGCTCTCTATTTTAACTGCCCCGTGACGAAAGACCCGGGGCTCAGGGCCGCTGAGATCGACGATAGTTGATGACCGGCCTCCATTGGCTGGGCCGCCGTCGATAACCAGATCGAGCTTTGAGCCAAAGGCTTCGAGCACTTCTTTGGCCGTGGTCGGCGATTTGCCGCCATGGAGGTTGGCGCTGGTGCCGGTAACTCCGCGATCGACCATGCGGATGAGCCGGCGAACAGCCGGTAAGCCCTCCATCCTTAAGCCCACGGTCTTGTTGCGGCCTAAAAGATAGGGGTCAAGGCCGCTGTGGCCAGGCATGAGGAGAGTTAAAAGTCCAGGCCAAAAATGGTCCATGAGGTTTTCGGCTTCTAAGGTCACCTCTCTGGCGTAACAAGACGTCCTGGTCTTTTGGTCGATGAGCAGCAAAAAGGCCTGATCGTCGTGGCGACCGGCCTTAAGGTTACTTAAGCGCTCTAGGGCTTGCGATTTATCGGCCAAGGCCATCAAGGCGTAGAAGGATTGCGTGGGCCCGGCGATTAAGCCGCCGCCCAAAAGGGTCTCAGCTGCCGGGACAAGATCCTCAAAAGTAGCGGTTTGCGGGTCTATAGTAAGTATATAAGTCAAGATTGTTCCTAAAGCCGCTAAGGTCCCGATAAACCTAGGCCCACGGCTTTACTGGCGATTTGGGGTCCGAAGCTAAAAGCAGTCGGCCGCCGAATTCCCAAAGCTTTAATACGAGGATAATTCGGACATTCGATGATTTTAGCAGATCCTAGGCCAGCCTTTCAAGGGCCTTAAAATTAGAAAAAATAATAAAGCCGATTAAGAAAATTTGACTTTAGAACGCCCAAAATAAGGTTGACAATTGTTGTCCCAGGCCTTATGGTAAGGGGCAGCAAGAAGGTCATAAGGTAACCCTTTTGGGTCCAATCACTTTTCTTTGATTTATTAGTTTTTTTTGTCTTTTAACGTTAATAAGTAAAGTTTTTTAAAATATCGGCTGATCCCATACGGAAGGCCGGGGATGCTTTGTCGCGTCCCCGGCCTTCCTTTTTTTTGGGCCTAAGCCGCCTAAGAGGTGCTCTATGGATAATCAACAAAGTTTATCGCCCCAGGAACAGCGCCTGGAGATTTTAAGTCAAGGAAGGCCCGATCCTCTGGCCGAAAGCCATCGAAGGGCCTGCGATCTGATTAATGCTTCTAAAGGGAAAAAGCCCATCATCGATGTTGAGAGGGCTCTTTATTTTACCCGTTCCATGGCTAAGACCGAAGGTCAGCCCCTGGTCCTGCGCTGGGCTAAGGCCTTAAAGCACATAGCCGAAAATATTACCGTCTACGTAAGCGAAAATCAGCTCTTACTGGGCCGCGTAGGCCAGATGGGCCGCTACGGCGTCTTGTATCCCGAGCTCGATGGCGATTTTTTAGATCTCGCTGTGGGAACACTCCCGGAGAGGCCCGGATCGCCTGCCGATATCAGGCCCCAAGACGCGAAGTTAGTTATCGAAGAGATTGCCCCCTATTGGAAGGGCCGCACCTACCATGAGGCCTTAAACTTAGCCCTGCCGCCTAAGGTCCATAAGTTAACTTACGATGATGAGGAAGGGCTTATCTCAAGATTTATCGTTAACGAGACGTCGTCTTTTCGCTCCTCAATTCAGTGGGTCCATGACTATGAAAAGATTTTAAAGCACGGCTTTAAGGCCATTTACCAAGAAGCCGAAAGAAAGTTGAGCCATCTAAATTACTATAGCGTAATAGATCAAGAAGAAAAGAAACCCTTCTACCAAGCCGTTCAGATCATCTGCCAGGCCATTACCCATTGGGCCAGGCGCCATGCCGACCTTTGCGAGGCTCTGGCCAAAGATGAAAAAGATCTAATTCGCCAAAAAGAGCTGCTCAAACTCTCAGAAATCGCCCGCCGCGTCCCCTGGGAGGGGGCTGTGTCCTTCCATGAGGCCTTACAATCCCAGTGGTTTACGCAGCTTTTTTCGAGACTCGAACAAAAGACCGGGACCATCATATCCAACGGCCGGATGGATCAATATCTCTATCCCTTCTACGAGCGAGATTTAGCTAATGGCCTAATCGATTCTAAAGGGGCGTTAGAGCTCTTAGAATGCCTGTGGGTGGGTTTATACGAGTTTGTCGATCTCTATATTTCCCCGGCTGGCGGGGCCTTCAACGAGGGCTACGCCCATTGGGAAGCCGTTACCATAGGCGGCCAAAAACCCGACGGCACCGACGCCACCAATGAGCTGAGCCATTTATTTTTGAAGTCCAAAAGAGAGTTTCCTCTCCACTATCCCGATTTAGCGGCTAGGGTCCACGCTCGCTCGCCGCAATCGTTTTTATGGGATATTGCTGAAACTATTAAAGACGGATCGGGCTTTCCTAAGCTTATAAATGACGAAGAAGTCGTCCCGCTTTACGTCAAAAAAGGGGCCAGCTTTGCCGAAGCCTTAGACTACGCCGTCAGCGGCTGCACCGAAGCTAGGCTCCCCAATCGGGATACCTATACCTCAGGTGGGGCTTACGTAAACTTCGCCGCCGCCTTGGAGATGAGCCTCAGAAACGGCAGGATGCTCAAATACGGCCAGACTCTCTTGGGGCTACCAACAGGCGACGTGCGAGATTTTAAGAGCTACGAAGAATTCTATCAGGCTTATTTGGATCAGCACTTAAATCTCTTAAGAGCGGCCTTCATCCAGCAATACCACGTAAATAAACTTAGAGCTAGACATTTCGCCCAACCCATGGGATCGGCCATGCACGATCTGGCCTTAAAGCATGGAGTAGATCTTCATCAAGAGCACGTACCCGAAGGCTTAGATTTTGGCTACGTAGAATTTATCGGCTTTGCCACGGTTATCGATTCTCTAGCGGCCATCAAAAAGATCGTCTTCGAAGATAAAATTCTTACCTTTGCCAAAGTCCTAGAAGCTCTAGATAGTAACTTTGAGGGCCATAAGGATATTCAGGCTATCTTAAAATCGGCGCCAACTTACGGCAACGCCGACCCCTACGCCGATGAGATAGCTAAAAAGCTCGATCGGGTGAGCGTCATATTTTGCCAAGAAAAGTCTAAGGATCTGGGCATAAATAACGATATCCGCTACGTGCCCTTTACCTCCCACGTACCCTTTGGCAAAGTCGTCTCAGCTACGCCCAACGGGCGGGTAGCTTATTTTCCGCTCTCCGACGGGACCTCGCCATCTCAGGGGGCTGACGTCAATAGCCCGACGGCTATTTTACTCAGTAACTTTAATAGTAAAAATCTCGATCTCTCAGCTAGAGCGGCTAGGATGCTCAACATCAAGTTTACGCCGCATTCACTAAATGGCGATGGCGGAACAGAGCGCTTGATTTCTTTTATCAGGGCCTTTGTCGATCTAAAGCTCTGGCACGTTCAGTTTAACGTCATCAACCAAGAGACTTTAATTAAAGCCCAAAAGGATCCCGATTCTTACCGGGATCTAATTGTCCGCATTGCCGGCTACAGCGCTTACTTTACCGACTTAAGCCAAGATCTCCAAAACGATCTGATCGCAAGATCCAATCATGACCGAGTCTAGTGAGCCAATAAGTACAGAGGCCACTGGCAAAGGGACGAAATATGGTTTGGACAAGGGCTTGGGCGAGGTTTAGTCGAGGGGATGGGCAGCGGCGTGGCTAAGGGTTTAATTTTTAACATTCAGCCCTTTTCCGTCCACGATGGGCCGGGCATTAGGACCATGATCTTTTTTAAGGGCTGCCCCCTTCGCTGCCGCTGGTGCTCAAACCCGGAGTCGCAGAGTCCTTTTCCGGAGCCGGCCTTAAACACGGCTAGATGCTTGGGGCTAGATAAATGCCGCCTGTGCTTAGACTTATGCCCTGGCCTTAAGGCTAGAGAAAATAATTTACCAAGTTTAGATGCTTTAGCTTGCG
>JAITJB010000238.1 GCA_031279155.1 Deltaproteobacteria bacterium
GCCGGCAAAGATTCGGAAAAAGCCGATGGCGGTGAGCTGACCTTAGCTTATGTGGTTACCGATTACGATGAGCCAGAATCTGGTGATAGTGAGGAGGCTACGGCTTTAGAGTCCGCCGATAAAGATGAGGAAAAAGTCGATGGCGGTGAGCTGACCTTAGCTTATGTTGTTACCGATTACGATGAGCCAGAATCTGGTGACGATGAGGAGACTTTGGCTTTAGCGGCTGCCGGCAAAGATTCGGAAAAAGCCGATGGCAGTGAGCTTACCTTAGTTGATGTGGTGACCGATCAAGATTTAGACCAGATTAAGTCGCCTTTGGCTAAGAGTTATCAAAGGGGAGGCGAGCCCTTTTTAACCGATGACGCGGATATTAGCCATAATAGTCTAAAGATTTCTGAGAGTCTAACGGCTAGAGATTTTAGCGGCGATCAGCAAACGGATATTATTGAAGATGACAGTGAATTTGACGAAAGTTTTGATAATGAGCTAGAAGCCAATGTTTTATCTCAGGCCTCTTACAATCTCGATGAGCCCCAAGGTGAGGAGCCTTTGGAACTCTTGGATCGAATCGAAGAAGAGCCCGGAAGTTTTAAGGGATTAAGTAATATTCAAGAAAACGCCCGGTCTCAAAACGATCTAAGCGTAAATGGAGCCGAGAGTTTTAGCCGGTCGTTAGAAATTGAAGAGCCTCATAAATCAATAGAATCCCAAGATAATCAGGCTCCAGAAGCTCCCTATGAGTCCTATGAACCCGATGAAGACGAAATCGACTTTACGCCGGTGGAGTTTAAACTAGCGACTTTAGAGTACCGCGTTTACCAAAAGCTCAACAGCCGGATTAACCGCGCCTCGTCTAGCCCTTTTGATAATATATCCGCCTTCCGCCGCAGTAAGCTCCCTGGTCTTTAATCGCAGGATGCGAGATAGTCTTTAAAGTCGTAGCCTAAAGATCGGCCCAAGGTCAGCCCAAGGTGAGCCTACGCTCTGCCTACGCTCTGCCCACGCTCAGCCTACGCCCGGCTTAAGCTCAGCGTGGACCGAGCTTAAAAATTGTCTGGCTGGAATTTAGCTTGGCAGCGTTGGCAGACTTTTGGCAATTCATCCCCGCCCTTAAAATGTCTTTCCCTTAAATCTCTCATCAATTCCCCGGTCCAGATATCGCTTAAATTACCTAGATTACCAAGCTTGATAGGATTACCAGGATTACCAGGATTACCAAGATTACCAAGATTATCTTGATTATCTTGATTGCCTAGATTAAAAGGACTACCCGGATAATTTTGATAGATACTACCGATCTTAAATGACAAGCCGCTTAGATCGCAGCAGGGGAGAACTGTCCCATCGCAGAGGATGGAGAGCCTCTTAAAAGGTTGGGCGCATTTACCAGATGGCGGTGGAACTTGCCCCAATTTTGGCCATAAATGGGATTTTTGGGTATTGAAATTTCCGTAGTATTGTAGGGATATAAAATCCACCACTTCGCGCCAGCGCTCTATGAAGCTATCGAGCTCAGTCTCGTTGAGGCTAGTTAGGCAGAAGCTAACCCGAACTAAAGGTAGAGGGCTATTGAGGGCCTTTTTAAGGGCCAGGAGTTGGTGGATGTTGTTTTCCACGAGCTTAAAATCCGAGCCCGGCCTCATGAGTTTGTAGGTTTCTTCGGTGGCGGCGTCCAGACTTATCATAATCCTGGTTAGTCCGCTTTTAATTAGCTCTCTAGAGACGCTTGGGCTAAGCCTTAAGCCGTTAGTGTTAAACATAGCCTCAACTAACCCTTTAGATCGACCGTAAGCCACAAGATCGGGGATATCGGGCGAGTTTAAGGGCTCCCAAAGCCCGCCAAAGCCCATGGAGGCTTGGCCGGAAGCGGCGCCTAGATCGATGAGATCTTTAACGGTTTTGGGGCTAAGTTCAAGGTCGCTGATATTTTCCGGATTGCGGGCTAAGCACATCGGGCATCTTAGATCGCACTCTCGCTTGAGCTCGTAATCAACGTGGAGGGGAAAGGCCGGGATTTTTTGCATGCTGCGAGCAAGATGCCACTTAAGCCGGTACTCGTCAAAAGATGGGCCTAATATTTTAGAAAGAATGGTCAGAGGATCTTTTTGGGCTAGAAATCTAGATACTTTACGCGAGTCACTAAAGACCTCGGCTATTAATTCTTCCGTCATAAGCTAAAGCCGGGCCTCGGCTATGGCCTTGGCCTCTTTTGGGGCATATAAGGTTACCTCAACTATTTCACCTGGCGAAGCCTTGGCGCCTAGTGGCAGTAAGGCCGGTAAGTAGTTATCGGTTAAAACTTTTAATCGGCCCATGTATAAAGTATTTTCTACTAGTGCGGGCCGGCGCTTTTCAAGCTGGCTAGCTAAAAAAGCGGCTTTCTTTTGAGCGCCTAAGCGGCGCAAAAGGGCGACCCGCTCTTTTTTAGCTTCATAGGGGACGCTATCCTCCATGAGCATGGCCGGGGTATTGGGCCTAGGGGAGAAGGGAAAGACGTGGAGATAGCCAAAATCTAGTTTTTTAACTAAATCCACCGTAGCCTCAAAGTCTTCGGGCCTTTCGCCTGGAAAGCCAACCATGAGATCGGTACCTAAATTTAAGTCCGGCAGATCGCTTTTTAGTTTTGATAGTAGGGATTTTAGTTTATCAATTTGGTAAGGCCGCCCCATGGCCTTAAGGACATGGTCGCTACCGCTTTGGAGGGGCGTATGCAGGTGTGGGGCCAGCCAGGGCAAGGTTTTTAACGCATTAACAACTAAGGGTATTTCCGGGGGCTCAAGAGAGCTCAGCCTGAGGCGGGCGCGTTTAAGAGGGCTAGCTAAGGTAGAATCGATTTGAGAAAGTAAAGAGCTTAGGTTTTCTTTGGGCGTTAGATCATAACCCCATCGGCCCAAGTGGATACCGGTTAAGACGATCTCTTTGAGGCCGGCGGCTAAATATTCTGAGAGGCTATCTAGCACTCTTTGGCTACTTAGGCTCCTAGAGGGACCCCGGGCGTTGGGGACAGCGCAGTAGGCGCATCTAGCGTTACAGCCATCTTGGATCTTATGAAAAGCTCTGGTCCGGGAAGGCTTGGGGGCGCCAAAATCGCTTATAGTTTGGCTTTCTCTGGAGACTAAGACCGTACCCTTGGGAAGAGCCAGATAATCGGTTAGGCGGGCTTTTTCCATCTGGCCTAAAACTAAATCAGCCTGGTCTAAGCGGCTAGGATCGCTTTGGGCCAGGCAGCCAGTACCGACAACTAAAGCCTTAGGGTTTTGTCGCTTTAGCCTACGTATGGTCTTTAGGGCTTCTATGTCGGCTCGATCGGTTACGGTGCAGGTGTTTATGACCACCAGATCTGATTCTTGGGGGGATCCGATTTCGTAGCCAGCCTCAGTTAGCATCAAGGTCAAGGCGTCGGACTCATGTTGGTTGACCTTGCAGCCGTAGGTAACGATAGCGGCCTTCATATGCGGCTTCTTATAAATATTCTTAAAAAGGCTTGATACTCTCGTCTCATTTGACGGGGAAGAGGACGACCTTACCGGCTAATTCCTCGCGTGAGAACACGGCCAGGGAGACAGCTATATTGGGCATAATAAGCGTTTGGGGAAGATTTGCCGAAAACACTTTGCCGCCTAAGGTATACCTTGGAGAGGTAGCAATCAGATCGCCTTCTAAAAGCACCTCAAGGACTGTTACCTTACTTTCGGGAGCGAGGCCCCACCTCTGGCCGATGGTTAAAGTCTTAATCTGCCCGCCAGACTCTAGGGTTACAGATTTTAACTTCGGCGAGAGAACTTCGATATAGGCTGCGGCTAAAAGGGTTTTCCCGTCTTCGGCGCCAAGCTGATAAACAGTATCCTGATTTCTTTTAATGGCAAAGCGAGGGATAAGATCTTTGGCGGTGTCGCAAGTCGTACCCTGATCGTGCCCGGTGATATCGCCATTTCGGCCCACAAAGCCCTTTAGGTTCATGACCGTACCCTTGGGGAGAGGCGCCGGGGCTAATATCTCAACCATCTTGATTTTAACGCCCTTTTGGACGGTGAGTTTTTCGCCCGGAGAAATTAGTAGCCTCCGGCCGTCGATCTCAAGGGCAAAGGCCGTAACCGGGCCAGAGATGGTCGTCTCAGGCTGATTAATAGCGTCTGCGGTAACTAAGCTCCCGGCCTGGGCCACGGGCAATTGATCAGAAGGCTTGGGGGGCGCTACCAAAGGCTTGGCCGCCCCGGTATCAGCTGGCAATTGGGCTATGATTTCCGGCGGCTTAGATCCAGGCAGCCAGCCGGCCCCGGCCCCGATAGTTTCCCCGCTGGCGGCTAGGCGCAGCTGCGGCGATGGTCCTTGTCCTTCGGGGAGGAGCTCTAGACGGATTAAGCCAAATTTTATGTTGTCGCGGCGGGCGATAATGGTCGTGGGCTTTTCAATTATAATGGGCAGCCTAATATCGTTTAAGCCGCCTAAGCCGACAATATCTACCGAAAGGCCCCGGTCGTAGTTGGCGCCCACATGAACAACTTCAACCGTATCGCTAGGCGCAAGGAGCAAGGTCTGGCCGTCGGCTACGGCTACCGGCAGTTGGTTATTAACCGAGATGACCATGTATTTTAAGCTCGGCGGCTCTAAATTGATGCGGGGCTGCTCAGGGACTACGCCGTAGAGCTCCAAAAAAGCGTTGACAGCTAAGTTGTGCTGATGGATCTTCATTTCCAAGCTAGGCAGCTGCTTACTGGTCTCAATGCCGTAGGCCGGGATGCCTAGTTTAGTTAAGGCATAAAAACTGGCGGATTTTCTCTGTTCTTTATGTTGAGACTTTTCAGATAGAGTATCGTGGTTAGAGAAATGAAACTTGTATTTTTCCTCTTTGATATCGCGGTTGATTATATCGATGGCCGCCCGGGCCTCTTGGCCTAAGTGTAAAACGCGCCCGCTAGTAGGATGGGTATAGACCTCGGCGTCGGCGATAATGCACTGGCCATAGCGCATGGGGTTAGCTAAGTCGCTCTCCCAAACTGGCCGGAAAAAGCCTGAGCCATCGTGGAGATTTAAGACCAGATCGCTTTCGGACATGAGGTTTTTAATGATCTCAACGCGGTCGCGATCGGGATCATGATCGCTTACTTGATCGAATTTGCGGTTCATGTCGCCGTCAGGCCCGCGATCAAACATGATGATGGACTTAAAGTTGACCCTAGGAACGACGATAAGATTACCGCGCTTTAAAGCCAGATCCACGTAGAGATCGGCTGACATGAAGCCGCCGGGCTCATCGCCTTGGATGCCGCCCATGATCATGACAGTTGGGCCTTCGATTCGGCCATAGATCTTATAGATCTCTAGCTCTTGAGGCGTTCCCTCAAAATAGACAATATGCTGGCGATCGCCAGAGGCCAAAATCTCAGGTGATAATATAGAAATTTGGGCTAGCCAGATAAAAATAAGCACTAACAGGGGGCTTAGGGCTGCTCTAGAGGATCGGCTGAATGCTTGGGGCCTCGACATCAGCGTTCCTCGATTTTGATCTTCTTACGGAAGACCAGCTCCTTAGTTTCCTCATCCCAGGCTAAAACTTCGGCGTTTAAAACCTTACCGCCTTGAGGGATGTCAATTTTGGCGTTGACGACTTTCGAGGCGATGATGTTGTACTTGGAGCCATTTTCCCAACCAGTTTCGGGTTTATTAAGATCAAAGGGCGGGGCGGCGATAAGGGAGATGTTACCAGAGGCGTCAGATACGGCAAAGACAATGGCCGTGCGTCCCCGGACCCTCTGGCCAGGGTTGTTTTTTTGTTGCAATAGAAAAGATACGTTGCCATTTGAGGAGAGCTTAAATTCATCGGTATCTAAGGGCTGAGCTTGGCCTTGAGGTATGGTCATGCGGGCGTGAAATTGGGCCCAGGCGTTATCTAAAGCGCTTAGAGGCTCTTGATTTTCCGTGGTTTCATCGTTTTGGTCGTTAGCTAAATCAGAAGGCGGGGCGTCTTCGGTTTCATCGGGTACGCCTATCATGGAAGCGTCGTTGTTGCCGGAGTTATCGGCGGCTAAAATAGCCCGGTCTAAGATCTCCAATATCCTTTTGGCTTCTTCCGTAGCCTGGTCAACGGTTTTAGAGTACTCTCTGATTTCAGCGATTCTATTGGTGCCGGCCAAGGCGTCGGCCAGGCGCCGGTTTTCTAAATGGGCGTTAATTAAAAAATGTATCGATAAAAACAGGGCGGCCAAAATGATGAGCACGAACAAGCTAAAAATCCAAAAAATTCCCCCTGAAAGGCTAAGCCGCCTAGTTTGACCGTCAGCGCTCATGACGATGATATGCATCCGGTTGGGTCCGGGTTCACGACGGTTGGTCATTTTAAGTTGATTGGGGGGATAGTCCTGCAAAGGAGCTCCTGTTTACGGTAGAGGGTTAAATGTCTCGGATATAATTTTCCATTGATCTTGTTGGACGGCTAATTTCAAGGTCTTTTGACCTCGGTCGCTTACCGAATCGCTTTCATAGACCTGGACAAAGGTTACTTGGGCCTGATTATTTTGGACAGTGACCTCGATATCGTCAGCTTTAACATTAATAAAGCTAGCCTGGCGCATCAGGCGGCTTCGGTAACGCTTGAAGGCCAATAAATAGAGCTTTTGATCCGGATAATAGAAATCTTGCGAGTAGTATTGAAAATAGCTATCGGGATCGCGAGCGTTCCAAGCTTTGAGCCAGCCGTCAACTAAGATGATGGCCTGTCTAGCGTCCAGGGGCTGCTTTGCCTCCGGAGCTTTTACAGCCTCTGGAGTTTGGTCGGAGGCTACAAGAGTTGGTTTATCAGTCTCTGTAGATGTAGCGGCCTCTGTCGCTTGGGCTTGAGTACTTTCTGAAGGAGCATTTGTCGGCTGAGCTTGAGTGCTTTCTGGAGGAGCCTCTGTCGCTTGAGCCTTAGTATTTTCTGGCTGCGGGGCTTTAGCCATGGCCCGGGTGTTTTCTTGGGCGCCGGCTGTTTCAGTGGTATCGGTAGCTAAATTTTGGCTGGCCTTAGGCGGCAAGACCGGGGCGGCGTCACTGGTTTGGCCATCCTGAGTTGTTTGGGTGGCTAGGGCCGCTAAAGTCTGATTAGAGGCGTTTAAGCGGTTTTCTAAGGCGGCTCTGGCCGTCTCTTCAGCAGCAGCCAAGGCGGCGTTATCTTCATTAATAACAGGTCGGTTTTCGGCAACTAAGGTTTCTGGCGGGAGGAGGACGCCGGCGCTGGCCACGGCCGCCGGGGCGGTTACCTGGGCTACGGCTAAGGGCGGGGTGGTTAGGGCCAGGTTGCGCTCCTGAGCTGTCAGCCACTTGTTGGGCTGAGGACCAGGTAGGGAGCTAAATTCTTCAGCTAAGATCTCATATTGACCGTCGCCAGAGTCAGCTAGGTAGAGGCGTTTGAGGCCCACGGAGCTAAAACGATTATCGCCTTTGTAGATCTGATCAAAAGATACGACCAGGGTATCGCGATGGCGGAAGATCTTAAGGTTTTTTAAAGTGACCTCGATCTTTTGGTAGCTTTGGGCCACTCTTTTTTTGCGGTCCATCCAACCCTGATAGGATAGGCCGTCGGAGTTGACGAAGTCTTTGGAGTATTTGGCGGCGTAAGAACTATGATCTTTATTGGTCCAGGCTTGCCGCCAACTCTCAACGAAGTTATGGATATCAGTTGACTGCTGTTTTAATTCTGAGATAGGTAGATATTGACCTTCGTCGTAGACCACAATGGGGGTATCGTAGAGTTTGATGAATTCTTCTAAGGCGGCGATATCGTGGTTTAAGAGCTCAATACAGCCCCTAGAATCAAAATCCACCAAGGGCTTATTGATGCCGTGGGTCCAGATGCCGTCGCCACCCCGGCCAATGACTCGGTCGTAGAAATTGGGGTAGTCAATGGGGTAGGCTAGAATCCCGTAGATATCAGGGAGCTCAGAGGGGAGGAGCTTTTGGCGGAAAATATAATACCCCTCCGGGGTCTTTTGATCGCCTCGGATGAGCTTATCGCCTTGGACCATGCCGGTGGAGCACGGTAAGATCTTATCTAACCAGATGCGCCCGCGCCCATCGTGGCGGTAGATATGGAGCTGCTGGATGGCTTTAAAGACTACTAAGATATAGCCTTCCTTTTCGCCAGGGTCGATTAAAGCGTCGGGAATGGTCTGTTGATCGCTAATTTGTGGGCTAATATTTGATATTTGAGTAGCGGAGATATTGGTGTTTTGAGTAGCGTTTAGGGCGTTAGCTTGTCCGGGCCTAAAACCTAAGGCGACAAATAGGGCAAGTAAGGCCATGACGGCCCGAAAAAATGGATTAGTGGTCAATCTCATTATTTGGCTCCGCTGGCCAAAGCCGAGGTCAAAGGACCGAGTTCTAACTCGCCGGAAGGCCAGCTGACCGAAAGCGATGAAGTGGGCGACCAGGGGCCGGGGAAAGTTACGATCAAAACCTTTTCCCACTTATTGAAGATGGGAAAATAGTCAGCTAGAAAATTTTTAGCTATAATTTTGACCTCTATGGGCGCGATTATTTTTTGATCGGCTTTAAGGCTGACAATAAAGGGATTATTTTTGAGAAAATCATCGTCGCCCACAAGCTCAGGGGTGTATAATCCAACTAGGACGGCGAATTGGCCGTTTTTAGTCCAATCGCTGATCTCTTTTTGGAATCTTGGATCTCTAGGCCATAGTTCGCCAGATTTTGTTAATATCGGCCCGGTCAAGGGTAGAGCCCGGATGATCACCGGAAAGACCACACCGCGATTATCGGTAAAGAAGATTTCATCTTCCAACCGAGAAGCCGTAAGCGTTTCCAGCCAAGCCTCCCGGCTTTCGATGGCCTTTTGGCGATTTGGTTCTAATGGGCCGTATTGACAACCCCAACCATAGACCGCCGAAATGGCGGCCAAGGTTAAGATCAAGCATAGCCGGCGAGGATATTTTAGAAAGTAAGCCATGATTCAGCCTGTAAATAGTTAATATCCACAAACAGGTTAACTTTACAACATGTTCGTAACTTAAGCAAGCCCCCGAGGCGGGCGGCCTATATCAATGGGGGGGAGACCGTCTATGGGTAAAAAACCCTGGTCCATTATACCACTTAAAAGGCAGTTGGTGATAATCCTTCATTTGGCCGCGACCAACTGACACAGTGTAGCAATTTTTTAGATCAAAAATGTTTGTCTAGAGTGATTTTATGGTGACAATATGCCAAGGTTAATTTATGTTCTGGGGGCAGGCGCGATGGGCGGACTGTATGCCGCCTATTTATCTAGAGATAAGGCTAATTTAGTCACCTTAATAACCTCTAGGCCGCAAATGGCTGAGGTTGTCAAGGCCAGAGGTTTAATCGTTCAGACCCCCAAGGGCCCGTTTAAGGCCACAAACTTAAGGGCGACCACTGAGCCAGAGGCCGAGAGGGGGCCGGCTTCTCTGTTAGTGGTTTTAGTTAAAGCCCCGGATACGGCCCTCTCTCTCAGCCGGGCCCGCCCTTTAGTTGGCCCTGAAACCATGGTCTTAAGCCTTCAAAACGGCTTAGGTAACCTTGAGGTTATTGGAGATATCGTAGGATCAGATAGGGTCATAGGCGGGGTCAGCTCCTTTGGGGCTCAAAGCGGCCCAATTGGTGAGGTCATCTTGCGGGGCTATGGTCAGACGATCATAGGGGAGCCTAGCGGCTCAATTAGCCCAAGATTAACTTTATTGGCTGAGATATTAAACCAAGCTTCCCTATCCGCTATTTTAACCGACGATCTTTTAAGCGCTATTTGGACTAAGCTCATCGTCAACGCCGGTATTAACGCTTTGGCGGCCATTTTAAGGGCGCCCAACGGGGCTATCGTCGAGCATCCTGAGGCGGCCTCTATTATGGAAGCCGCCGTTAAGGAAGGAACAGAAGTTGCCGCCAAAATTGGCCTTAAACTGGCTGCTACCGATATGGTAGATTATGTGGCCAATATCTGCCGATTAACTTCAGAAAACTATTGCTCGATGCTACAGGACGTCTTAAGGCATAGGCCGACCGAAATAAATGTTATTAACGGAGCTTTGGTCAAAGAAGGATTAAAACAAGGTATACCTACAGAAGTTAACCGTATATTAGCCAATATGGTGGCGGTTATTGAGCGGACATACCCGGCAAGTTGAAAGCAAGCACCCTATGAAAGCACTAGCCCCATAATCGACGTTTGTCGATTATGGGGCTAGTTTTTTAAGGGGCTAGCCGGCTAACAAGCTATCTAAGCTATAGAGGCTACCGGGGCTAACCAAACTATCGCAGTTAACCAAGCTATCATGGCGCGCCAGGCAGGCCTTTGGTCAGATCGGCGGGATCTACGCTTAAGCCCATGTCAAGGACCTCGCGCCACCAAAGCGTTCCAGAGACAAAGCCGTCGTAAGAAGCCGGTAGTTCGATTTCGTAGGGGCGCTGGTCAATACCTTTGTTACCGTAGATGGTGCTGGTCGTGCCTTTGAGGATATAGGCCTCGGTAGCCTGACCCTTACCGCTACTTAAGTAGCCAGAGATCATCGTGTACTCTTTGGCGTCGGCTCCTGTGCCTACGGTAATTTTAGTCGGCCACTGCGTTTCCTCAAAATCGTAATCATCCATGTACGGCGAGGGTACGCCTGAGAAGGTGTCCACTAAGTACAGATATGAATGGCCTTCAGGGTCGCATAGATCAGATGACGGCTCGTAGGTTGAGACCACCAAGTTGGAGCGCCCGTTGGGCAGTGGGTCGATTTTGGGCTGCGAGAGGATCATCTCGTAGGTAAGGGTGGTATGACCGGCGTTATTGTAGGCCCAGATGTTTAGACCTCTCTTATAGCCGAGGGTAGAAGCGCCTTTTAAGCTCGACACAAGGGACTCGTAGTTGTCGATCCCGGTTACGCCGGTGACCGTACCCTGTCCGAAGACCCGGGCGCTGGTAACGTCTACGATCTTCTGGGAGGCTGTTTCCTTGATCTCATCGTAGGTGAGTAAATTTGAGACTTTAGGCTCTTTTAGGCCAAAGAGGTATTGGGTGTGGTTGGCGTCGCAGGCGGCAACTAAAGTAGCAGTGGTCAAAAGAGAGCACAGTGGGATCCGGTCGTCTTCACTCCAAAGACGGCCAGTGCCAAAGACGATCCACATGTTGCCGACAGCGTCAGTGGTGGCGTTGACCGAGCCGGTAACCGGCCTATCGGTTTTATACATAGTCGTCAGCCGCCAGTTATTTACGCCTACCGGTAGCCCCGCCGAATCCACCATGACTAGGCGCATCAGGGCCCCGCTATCGAGGCGGGCGGCGTTGCGGCTAGTGGTCAGACCGTAATAGACCGTGGGGTTATACCAGATGACCTCGCCTGCCGTTGATCCCCGGGTCACTAAATTACTTGACCCTGGGCCCAAGGCTGCGGTCACGAAGGAATCGTTAAAGAAGGAGTTATCCGGGACCGATTGGCCGGAAGGCATGCCGGCGTTGTCCTGGCCGCCTAAGACTTTCTGTAGAGCGCCGGTATAGGCGTTTATGACGTAGAGGCGAGCTTTTTGGTTACTTATGCCTTGATAGGCCAGTTCTCCGCCATTGCCAACCGGGGCCTTGGTATTGATAACTTGGCCCATGGAATTGGTATAGCTAGTTTCAACGTCAGTGGTCGGGCCGCTGGCTATGATCACGTGCCAGCCGTCGACGCTGGAAACAACAGCCGGTTTACTGACCGTTAAGCCCATGGAGGGGTCGCTAAACCGCCACAAGAGGATGGGCTCTTTTTCAGGGTCGGTTACGTCAAGGGCAAAGTACTCGGAGTGGAGGTATTTGACAGGGGCAGCCGGGTTATCGAGCTCGATAGTGCGTCCGCCGAGTCTTAAGCCGCCAATTAAGACAGTCCTCCAGGTCCCATTTTCCCAGTTTTGGCCGTTGGGTAGGATTTTATCGAGGCCAGAGGTGTTTTTGATATCAACGACCATGGGTGAGAGATCGACGTAATAGCTGTGAGAATAGCTCGGGTCGGTGGCCCAGGTCAGGTGCGGTAAGACCGAAGTCGGGATATAGCCCCACAACTCGCTACCGAGTTCGTGTTGGGCGGCCGTAACGCCGCTAATAAAGGAAGACTTCGAGTAGCCTACCGTGCCGTCGGCTAAGGATCCGTAGAAGCCGACATTGATGGCGTGGAGTATGCCGTCGTTGGAGCCAAAGTAGCTTACTATGCGGCGGCCATTGACCTGATTTTGCTTATATAAGGAGTAGGAATAATCGCCGTAAAGTAGATCGTAACCAGCTGACGGCTCAGCTACGATAACGGGCTTGGAGTTAATGATGTCGCCTAGCCTCCAGGTCCTTTGACCAGTGGTATCCCAGGGCGTGCAAGCCGAACGGGAACGCCAGCCCTTGATCTCCTCGCCTGAGGTGAAGCGAATTACATTTTTGACCGTATTTAAGGCCCCGGTAGAGTCAGCCGTGGACGGCAGTACCGTCCCGCCGGGGTTTAAGTTGGGGATCCAAGAGCCATCGTCGCCGCTATTTAAATGGGCTCTGACAATGTGGGTGACGTGCTCGTCGTAAATAAGGTTATTTAAGGCGTCAACTACGCCGGAAGCCGTGGTCCGACCAACTTTAATGTGTATGACGTTACCTGAGGCCGTGGAGGCTTGGACCTGGCCGGCAGCCAGATTGCTGACGATTTCAAACTTGATGGCCGTCATGCCGTGGGGCGGCTTACCGACGGCGGCAACGTGTAACTCTTTGCAGACCTTATGATCGGCGCCGCACTTGAGGGCGGCTACGGTATCGCAGGCTTCAGTGCCAGTAAAGGTCACCGGGCTAGCTAAGGTGTAGCCTTGGGCTATAAACGGGGCCAGATTGTCGGCGTTAGACACATTAAAAAGGTGAGAAGAAAGGCTAACCGGGGCGGCAAAGCCGGCGTCCGGTTCTGGTATGGTTCCGGTGTAAGAGTAGAGGCGGCGACCAGGGGTAGTGGAACTAAAGGCCCGAGAAGTTTCAAATGAGCCGTTGGGTATGGCGCTTATGATGTCGGAAGAGTCCCAAACAGTTTTTAGATCGTAAATGGAAAAGCTGTTGGAGGTGGGGTAGAGCACTAATTCATCGCCTATGCCCTTGGGATCGTCATAGAGCTCAATTTTAGAGCCCTCCGAACCATCGGTTGCGGCGACAAATTTGACTATGCGGTCAAACTTGGGATCGAGTTTGGAGTTGCGTAAGGTGTCTTCCCTGGGATTGGCCCACTCATCGATAAAGAGACTGGAGAAGTTTCCGGTCCACTTGATTTTGACCCGGTTTTCGTCGGGGATATTATTTTCAATATCAAGCTTGGAGTAGTATTCAGGCACATAAGAGGTCTGGAGGGTCAAGCCTCCGCCTAAGACGGAGGTAACCGCGTCAGAGGTGGAGGTGAGCGCTTCGGTGGCCTTGGCGATGCGATCAAAAGCCCTTGAGAGTTGGCCAGGCAGATCGCTTAGGTTAGCCACCTCAAAGTAGTTGTCCGGGGTTCCAGGCCTTAAGGAGTCCCACTCGCCGGAGTCGGGGACGCCGTTATTGTTAGCGTCTTTAAAACCACCGTACTTGGCCGCTAACCACAACGGGTTCGGCAGGTGCTTGGGTTGAGAGGTTTCATCGAGGTCGAACTTGAAAGAGCGGATCTGAATATAAGCCATCTGGTTGGAGACGTTGTTGAAAACCCCGGACCAGTAGCCGATATTAAAGGGATAGCTGTTAATGTTACCGGTGTTCCCGGTGTTGATTTGAGTACCAGGGCCGCACAATGAAGCGTAATTAGCGCCAGTGTAGCCAGCGTAAGGGCAGTTCCAGGGGGTCAGAAGGCTGTCCATAGTGACGTTAGGGAACCAATAGCCGCTGGGAACGCCGAGCTTGGGGACGCCGGTTCTGGCGTAGGGATAGGCTTGGGAAGCGGGGGCCTTGCGGCTATCGTGGCCGACGTTGGCCACGTCTATATAGATTCCGGGATTGATTACGCCGCTGATACCGTAACCAATGCCGGCCGACCAACCCGTGTCAGAACCGGTGGCGTCGGAAACCACGACCAGACCAACTATGGGATATTGGGTGATGTCCAAGGTATCGGTGGGATCTTCGGGAATTTTAAAGGCGTAGTAGGCCTGATCGGCCGGAATGTTGTCGCAGGCTAGATACGAGGGCTGAGTAGCCGGGATGTTGGGGCAATAGGAAGTGATGCTATAAGTAGCCTTAAAGGGGCCGCTATTAATGTAATAGGGCAAGGCTTCGCGGTAAGCCGCCGGGGTATCCCTGGTGGTCAATAAGGTGACTTCGGCGTTGTTAATATGATCGCGCTCCCAAATGTCGTTGGGCTCGGCTACGGTCTCAAAGTTAGTCAGAAATTCCACCCGGAAGTTGACGCCATTGGAATCAGCTTGGACCTTCTTCATGATGAAGTTGATCATGTTTCTAATAGGCGGCAGAGCGTTCTGCGGTACATAGTAGAAGTTGGGGTCGTTTGTTAACTGATAGCCGTAACCCGGGGTAACGATGACCGTTGGCACGATGTCGGCATAGTGGCCGTGACCGTCAGAAATGCTGACGTGGGGGACGCTTGGCGATAAGCCAACGACAAAGAAATCGACCGGGATATTGGTGTCGGTAGGTAGACTAAAGTCATGGGTGTGGCCGTAATAGGCGGCGGCGGCTAAGCTATAGCTACCTGACATGCTGGGCTCTGACGGGCAGAAGCCGCTGATGGTGGCTAGCGATACGCCGGAAAAGCTCTTGGGCGTACAAAGTCCGCGGACGGTAATGTTATGGCTAGTTTTGGGATAATAGTATTTGGCCCCTGTCGAGGCGTAGCCCTCAAGGGAGGTGATAAGGTTTAGATAATTGGGGACCGACCAGGCCGGTGGGACCTGGGAAGAAGTCAGATGAGGAAGAATGCCGCGATTAAGCTCGCCGGAAGTTGGGAAATGGTCGCCATCGAAGGCCGGATAAATATCGCTGATAATGAGGACAAATGGTTTGACGCATTCGGACATTGGATCAACCGGTCTTTTAGTCCAGTCAGCGATCTTTAGACTTAACTTTTCAGTACCAGATGGTTTATAGAGGTTAAGGCCGGCAGTGGCCCCGCCTAAGTATCTCAAGGCCTCCATGGCCATTTCGCCCACGGGATTACCAGTATTAACGCCGTTTGGGAACCGCAATTCTTGAATGTTACCGGCTAAATTGGGATAGGGATAGAGGATATCGAGGTAGTCGGTAATCTCGAAAATATCCATGGTTTTAATGATGCCGCCAGCGATGAACTGGCCAGTGGTACTGTCAATAGCGTTATTCGGGAGCCTCTGGATATGGTGTCTTAAGACGCCGCCTTTATCGTTACAGCGATAGTCGCCGTAGCTACCGACGCCAGAATTGGTGCAACCAGAGTCAGATAAACTTGAGGTGATGAGCCCGAACTGCATATTGCCGCGCTCGCCGTACTGCTGCATCAGGCCCGTGGGCTTGTAGCTGGTTCCGTAGCGCCAGCAGCCTTCAGTGAGGCTGATGGAGCCGCTTTTGCAGACCTCAACTAAGACAGGGATGGTGAGCTTGATAGGGGCGGTGTATGATTTACCGGCTTGCACTTTAGGTAAATTAGTGTCGTCTGGCACAACCGCCGGGCCGTAAGCCCAATCCCAATACCTGATGGGTTTGGTGGTTATTGGGTGGTTCCAAGTGGAGTCTACATTTAAGCGGATTTTAAGAAGAGGGCTACTGGCCCTGGGATCGTGATTACTGTAGCCGGCGTGGTCAACTCTAGCGAACCAGTGCATGTACTTGCCTTGGGGCCTGTCAAAGCCAGTGTACAATTCCGAAGGAAACCACGGGGAAGCCGGGGAGTAAGTATTCCACAATTGGTCGCTGACCACCTCCGCGCCCCAAACTAGGCCGTTGGAGGGGACGTAGGAGGGCTCAAGAATCGTCTGAGTGGCCGTGTCAACGCGCCTTTTGCCGCCGTAAAGGACCTTGCGGATGGCGTCCATGCGGCTGGTAACCACGTAGTTGAGCCAGTTACCGGCCCATAGGGCGACTGAACTGCCGGAGGTTACG
>JAITJB010000001.1 GCA_031279155.1 Deltaproteobacteria bacterium
AGGCCCTTTGGGCGTACTAACCAAGGGGGTCTTAGCCCTTATTCCTCCTAGGGTCTTTTAGCCGTTTTTTTTAAGCGGCCATTAGCGCCCGGTCAGGAGAAACGGTCGTGAGCGCCAAACGCAAGAAACCTCCCGACAAGACATCAACAAGTCCGGGCCTTCTGCACCAATTTGGTCAGAAAATAGATCAGCTGCTCTCCAGAAATAACGAGCGGCGCCAAACTTTTAGCGGGGAGGGGTCACCAGAACCCCTCCAGCCCGAAGAAGATTTACTCGGCGCCTTCATAAGGCTAGAAGAGCTCCTGGCCTCTGGCAGCACCTGGCCCGAACGACTATTGGACCTCTTAGTTAACTCTCTGGATTTAACTTGGGGTTTTTTGACCATAATTTTAAGCGGTCAGACCAAAAACTACCACATTAAAACCGAGTACCCACCGCCAGTCGGGCTGGAATCCCTCCAGCCCATCTCCTCTGGCTTAGTGGGGTGGGTCCACACCAAGCTCCAACCGTTGGCCCTTTCGACCCTTAATCTCGACCAAAACATCTCCTACATCTTCCATCCCGGCGATCCCCTCAAAAACGCCACCTCATTTTACGGCTGGCCTCTGATTTACGTAGGTAACCTTAAGGGCTCCCTAATATTGGTGGGATCTGAGGGTCAAGTTTTAAGTCCAGCCAAACTTGCCTTCCTCGACTGCTTGGCCATGAGATTGGCCGCTCACTACCATCAATGCCGCCTTTTTGAGCTCGTAAGCGATCTCTCCAAACTCGACTCCCAGACTGCTCTACCGCACCGCGAATTTTTTATCGAACGCTTAAGCTCCCTTTTGGCCGATAACAGCGATGGGGAATCGGCCTTGTGGCTAATGTGCATTTCCGGATTAGGTCATTTTGCGGCCAACCACGGCCAAATGGCGGCCTCGGAACTAATTAAAGCCCTGTCCCAACAAATTTTGCGCGACGCCCGCCCGGAGTGGGAGGTGGGGCACGTTTCCTATGGCCTGTTCACCTTAGCCGCCCCTTACCGAGATCGCCTCGCGGTTGAAAACGCCATTTTGTCCTTCCAAAAGCGTTTAAACGACTGGCCGCTACCGGCTAAAGCAGAGAGAGTCTATTTTATTTTTCATCAGGTCGTTGTCCGAGCGCCCCAAGACGGGGATAAGGCCGAAGTCTTATTGGAAACGGCCCTCTCTAAACTGGCCGAATCTGATTGACTAGATAAAATCTTCAATTCCATAGAGTCTGTCTTGAAACACAGTGGCAAGTAGACTATCATAATTAGACCCATTGAAGGCTTAAGAGGTTGTTAAGCCTCAACTGCCTTAAACCAAGCCAAAGTCAGCCCTATTGGTTTTTAAGCCTAAGCTGCCTAAAGCGCCTCTCCTTAAGGAGACTTTTATGGATCTAACAAAACTGGAACTCTTAGAAACCAAGATAGCCGCCTTGCTAGAAAAAAAAGCCCAAGCCGAAAAACTGGCTCGCGATCTAAAGGCTACTCTCGATAAGACTCGCGATGAACTGACCAATGCTACTGAACAGATAAAGACCCTCTCTAGTGAGCGCGAGGTCGTCTTAGAGAGACTTGACGCCCTCTTAGGCAAACTAGATAGCCTAGAAACCGAAAAAGCCTAGATTTTAATAGAAGCTTAGCTTTTTGAAAAAGTCTAGTTCTCGAAAGAAACTTAGCTCTTTTTTTTAGCTTGGTTGGTTTGCCTAAATTAAAATCGCCTTTGACCATATTTTTTCTGGCCAAATGAGCCTAAACTTAGGGGTAAATTTGGCCAATCATAAACATTTAGGGCGATATATGGAGACAACCGACAAAAAAGGCCCACCTAATTCCCAAGGACTGGAAGAAGACCACGAAGGGATAAAGGATGTGGACCTAGAAGGTGATCAAGCTTCTCAGCCCAAAACCAATCATCACTGGGAGTGTAATCCCCAAGATGTTGAGATCGTAACCGTTTCCATCTTCGATCGGCCTTACCGCTTTAGAAGCAACCGTCCGGAATTAGTTAGAGAAATTGCGGACTTAATCAATAACCTCAACACCTCGGTTAGATCCAGCCTACCGGGGTTACCCCATATAACCGATTATCCCGCTCACGTAGCCTTTAGTTTAGCTAGGGATCTCATAAAATCCCATCGAGAACTCGATCAACTCAGGGCCTCTCAGGCCGCTTTGGAGGAAAAAGTCAGCCATTTAGCCGACTACATCGATCTGAGTCTTGACGGGTGAGCCCAACAGTCCCATCAGACTTCTGACTTAGGCGCCATATACTGACCACTATAGGGTGGAATTTCTCGCTTAGGTCATTTCAGTCTGATTGTTTATATATTTTGGAGCTACAATGTTTATAAATTATTTTTTATGGCCTATTTGCGTTATAGCATTTTGCATAATTGGCTTCTTTTTAGGTTTCTACTGGATAAAAAAATCTTATGAACAAAAATTAGGGGATTTAAAAGCTCTAAGCGCCAAAATGGTCCAGGACGCCAAGAGGGACGCGGCCAATATCAAGAAAGAAGCTCATCTCCAGGGCCAGGATTTGGTCTTCAAAATGAAAAGCGAGTGCGAAAAAGAGCTCTCCGAAAAGCGCCTGGAACAAAAAAGGCAGGAGGATCGGCTGACTCAAAAGGAAGAGAGCTTAGATCGCCGCAGCGAGTCCTTAGCCCAGCGGGAAGCGGAAGTAGCCAGAAACGAGGCTGAATTAGTTAAAAACGAAAAAGCTAATGTTGATCGCACTAAAGAGCTTCAAAATCTCATAAAAGATCAGTCCATTAAACTGGAAACTCTAGCTCAGATGACCAAAACCGAGGCCAAAGAGCTCTTACTTAAGACAATGGAAGAAGAAGCCAGGCACGAGGGGGGCCGTCTGATCCGCCGGGTTGAAACCGAGGCCCGCGAGATAGCCGATAAAAAATCCAAAGAAATCCTAGCCTTAGCTGTTAAGCGCTACGCCAGCGACTATGTTGCTGAGCACACCATAAGCGTGGTTAACCTACCCAACGAAGAAATGAAGGGCCGAATCATTGGCCGCGAAGGACGCAACATCAGGGCCATTGAAGCTACTACCGGAGTCGATCTGATTATCGACGACACCCCTGAGGCCGTCATCTTATCAAGTTTTTCCCCCATCCGCCGCGAGATCGCTAGGCAATCCTTAGAGCGCTTAATAGTTGACGGCCGCATCCATCCGGCTAGGATCGAAGAGGTCGTCTCTAAGATCAGCGAAGAAATGGAGCAGTCTTTAAAGGAGATCGGCAAAGAAGCGGCCTTCGACGTTGGGGTCCACGGCATCCACCACGAGCTAGTTAAGCTCTTAGGTAAGCTAAAATACCGCACCAGTTACGCTCAAAACGTCCTTCAGCATTCCATGGAAGTGGCCTTCCTGTGCGGCATCATGGCCGCCGAACTCGGGCAAAACGTCAAGCAAGCTAAGCGGGCCGGTCTTCTCCACGATATCGGTAAAGCCGTCGATCACGAGGTCGAAGGCCCCCACGGCCTCATTGGAGCTGAGTTAGCTAAGCGCTACGGCGAATCGCCGGCCGTCGTCCACGCCATCATGGCCCACCACGAGGACACCCCGCCGGAAAGCGTTTTAGACGTCTTAGTCCAGGCGGCTGACTCTTTATCCGGGGCCCGGCCCGGGGCCCGCCGCGAGATGCTAGAGACCTACGTTAAGCGTTTAGAGGATTTGGAGCGCATCGCCAATTCTTTTTCCGGCATCTCCAAAACCTTTGCCATCCAAGCTGGTCGAGAGATCCGCATCATGGTCAATAGCGACCAGGTAACTGACGAATCAGCCCTGACCATGGCCAACGACATCTGCCGGCAGGTGGAAAAAGAGATGGTCTACCCGGGCCAGATAAAAGTTACGGTTATCCGCGAAACCCGGGCCGTGGCTATTGCCAAATAAGACAATTGGGAAATATGACAATTGGCAAGAAATACAATCGCCAAGTAAGACAATCGGCCAGTAAGACAATCGCCAAGTAAGACAATCGGGAAATAAGACAATCGATTAGAAGCTAAGTCTTTTGATGGTTATAAATCTATGAGAATTAAATTTTGGGGGGTCAGGGGCTCTATCCCCACCCCGGGTTTTCCAGGCGATATCAAGCGCCGCATCAAAGAGGCCTTAATTGAGTCCTTTAAGCTCGACCCTCACCCCGACCGCTTAGACGAATTTATCGAAAGACTTCCCACTTCGGTGACCTCCATGGTCGGCGGCAACACCCCCTGCTTGGAAGTTACCCACGAAAACCACCGCCTAATTATTGATGCCGGTACTGGCATTACTGGCCTTGGCATTGAAATTAATCTCCACCATCTGACCAAAGAGCTATCTAAGCCCCGGCCATCGCCTGACGGCGTATCCCCGCCCTTAAGACCCATAGATTCCGATCTAAAACCCCAAATCATCAACCTCTTACTGACCCATACCCATTGGGATCACATCCAGGGCTTCCCATTTTTTAGGCCGGCTTATCAGCCTGAAAACATTATAAATATCTACGGCGATGACGCCGCCTTAATCGAAGAAGCCCTGACCGTCCAGCAGTCTTCGCCGAGGCTATTTCCGGTTGGACTTAAAAATACCGGGGCCGATATTCGCTTCCACACTCTAACGGGCGACGAAATGCAGATCGGGCCCTTTCGCATCTCCATCTTGCCGCTGCCCCACCCCGGGGGATCGCTAGCTTTTAAAATACACGCTGGCAACGGGACCATGGTCTTTGCCACCGATTACGAATTTAGGGACGGCGCCCCTGACGCCAACCAAAATCGCGGCCTTTTAACTAAATTTCTAGAAAAGGCCGATGTCTTTATCTCCGACACTCAGTATACCTACCTAGAAAACCTAACTAAAGAGGGTTGGGGACACTCAAATCCCATAAAAGTTGCAGAAATGGCTCTCTATAGCGGAGTAAAAAAACTCTTTTTATTCCATCACGATCCTTATTACAGCGACACCAAGCTCTTTGACATGTTAGATATGACCTGCGCTTATATTGAGCTCCTTCATCCCCTAAACAATTTAGATATAAAATTGGCCATCGAGGGCCAGGTTGTGGATCTCTGAGCCTTGACAGATTGGGCCAGAGTAATTATTGTTTTTAAGCCGCTAGGAAAAAACTTTTCCGGCGGTTTTTGCAATTTTTAAGATAAATTGCCGTATTACTTTTTGACATGCTACTGAACTTGTGATATCAAATGAAATCCCGTATCTGGTTTTTTAAAAACCGGATTGATTAATAATTCTTAACGGCTCCCCAAGGTGTGTATGGCCAAAAAAGATCTCCTAATCGTCGAATCGCCTGCCAAGGCCAAAACTATTGGCAAATACCTAGGTCCTGACTACCTGGTCATGGCTTCCATAGGGCATATCAGAGATTTACCCAAAAATAAACTGGGCGTGGATATCGAGCACGACTTTCAGCCCGAGTACGTGGTCTCTGAGGGCAAAGATAAGGTTATCCGGGAACTAAAAAAAGCGGCCAAAGATATTGATACCATCTACTTAGGCCCTGACCCCGACCGCGAGGGCGAGGCCATCGCCTGGCACATCGCCGAGAGCTTAGGACCAAATAACCACAACTACAAAAGGGTCCTCTTCAATGAGCTCACGCCGCAGGCCATTAAGGAGGCATTAGCCTCCCCGGTGCCCATATCTAAGACCCGCTTCGAATCTCAGCAAACTAGGCGCATCTTAGACCGCTTAGTCGGCTACATGATCTCTCCGGTCTTGTGGGATAAGCTTAAGCGAGGGCTATCAGCTGGCCGCGTCCAATCGGTGGCCTTAAGGTTAGTCGTAGAGCGCGAGCGCTTAATTAACGCCTTTGTACCGGAAGAATACTGGACCGTCACCGCCGCCTTCCTCCACCAAGACATGCCCTTTGAGGCCCTCTTAACTAAGTTTCAGGGCAGCCCCATAAGCCTTACCAACGAAGATGAAGCTCAAATCGTAGTTAAAGCCTGCGAAGATCAATATTTTACCATCACCTCTCTGACCTCCAAAGAACGCCAAAGGCGCCCCTTAGCCCCCTTTACCACCAGCACCTTACAGCAAAACGCCTATACCCGCCTAAAGTTAGCCCCGGCCCGCACCATGCGCTTGGCCCAGGAGCTTTACGAGGGCCTCGACGTCCCTGGCGGCTCGGTTGGCTTAATCACCTATATGCGTACCGACTCGGTGAGGGTGAGCGATCAAGCCCTAAATGAGGCCAAAAATTACGTCCTTGATACCTTGGGCCAAGATTATGTCCCCTCTAAGCCCTATCTCTACAAAAACAAAAAGGGCGCCCAAGACGCTCACGAGGCCGTAAGACCCACCTCTGTAGCCAGGACCCCTGAGACCCTTAAGGGCCACCTAAGCACCCAACACTGGCAGCTCTACGATCTCATCTGGCGCCGGTTTGTGGCTAGCCAGATGTCGCCCTCCATTAGTAAACAGACGGCGGCTGAATTTTTGGTTTCTGACTACACCTTCCGGGCCACGGGATCAATTATCACTTTTAAAGGCTTTTTGGAGATCTACGATCCCGGTAGCGATGAGGATAAAAACATCCTACCGCCCCTTAAGGAGGGCGAGAGCCACCGGCCTGAAACTATCACGCCCAAGCAGCATTTTACGCAGCCACCGCCCCGCTTCAACGAAGGCACCTTAGTTAAAGAGCTCGAGGATAAAGGCATTGGGCGGCCCAGTACCTATGCGGCCATTATTTCGGTCTTAAGGGACAAAGAATACGTCTACGGCCAAAAGGGTCTACTTAGGCCCACGGAAATGGGCTTAACGGTTAACGATCTCTTAACCGCCAACTTTCCCACCATCATGGACGTGGACTTTACGGCCGGACTTGAGGAAAACCTCGATCAAATCGAAGAGGGCGAAGCCGAACACCTGACCATCTTGCGTAAGCTCTACACCCCGCTAGCTAAGAGCATCGAAGAAGCTAAGACCAACATGCGCAATATTAAGCTTGATGGTCTGCCCATAGATCTGCCTTGCCCATCTTGCGGCAATCCTAGCTCAATAAACATCCGCTACGGTCGCAACGGCTTTTACCTGGCCTGTAGGCTCTGCAGTTATACGACCGATTTTACCCGTGACGATCGAGGTCTGCCTCAGCCGGCAGCCCCGGTAGCCTTGGAGTCGGAAATTTTATGCGATAGGTGCGGTAAACCCATGGTCCCCAAAAGGGGTAAATACGGGCTATTTTTAGCTTGCTCAGGCTACCCCGAATGCCGCAACACCAAGCAGCTTAAGACCACCGATGAGGGTATAGCCACAATTGATGAGGAGACGCCGCCGCCGCTCCCGGAGGGCTTTGACCCGGTCTGCCCTAAGTGCGGCAGTACCATGGTCGTTAAAAAGTCTCGCTTAGGCAGTTGGTTTATCGCCTGTACCGGCTACCCTAAGTGTAAAAACGCTGTGGCCTTCCCCTCTGGCCTCAAATGCCCCCGGCCTGGCTGCACTGGCGAGATAATAACCAAAAACTCCAAGCGCGGCGTCTTTTACAGCTGCTCAGCCTTTCCCTTGTGCAAAACCATCTTAAAAGGCGTCCCCTATAGAGAGCCCTGCCCGGTCTGCGATTTTCCCTATCAGGTTAGCTCCAACTCCAAGACCAATCCCGGTCAAGTTCTCTGCCCAAACCCCCAATGCCCTAGAAACTCTTCCGATACTTCGGACGGTTCGTCAGCTATCGCTACTTCCGATACTTACTACAACCCCCAACTTTCCAAGATGGCTAGTAGTTTTAGTAGCTTAACTAAAAGGCTCGCTAAGCCCTCGGCTAAGGCTAAGACCACGGTCAGAAAACCCGCGACCAGAAATAGGAACACCAAAAAAACCTAAGCCTGACTCTAAGCTATTAGCGCTTAAATTTGCCGCTTGCTTGACGATATTTCATCGAATTACGACGCCTGTGGCCCCCATAGGGGCCACAGGCTTCTTTGTTCTATGCCTTAGG
>JAITJB010000073.1 GCA_031279155.1 Deltaproteobacteria bacterium
CCTTTTCTCTTAAGGGCAGAAGAGAAACTCTTCTAACGCCTACCGAAGGCTTTAAGATGAGCTGGCTAGGACCATTTAAAAGATACATATCCCAGGCCCCGTCGCGGAAAACTATTTCCGGCCTAGGCAGCCTATGGAGGAGCTTAAAGTTGGCGGCTAAAGGTAGTAGAAGATTAGCTATGGTCATATCCCAACGACCGCCTAGGCCCCCTAAGATGATGACCTGGCGGCGACCTAAATTTTGGGGATCTATGATTCTTAAGGCCAACTCAAAATCCGACTCATCTTTATCGCGGTTAAAACGCCTGATATCGATATTGGGATTGCGCTTAACGATAAGATCTAAAAGTTCATTGTTTAAGGAGTCAAAATCGCCCAAAAGTAGGTGGATGGGCCAGCCCAAACACAGACAATGTACGGCCCCGCCGTCAACGGCGATGACGTGGGCGTTATCTTTAGGAAAAATGAGATCTGGTGGGGGATGAAAAACCCCATTTAAAAATATATATACTGGTGGTTCGTCGTAATCCATGGTATGGGCCTATGGCTAAAGGGTTATTGGGTAAATGGTTATTGGGAATAGAAAAGATGATACAAGCAAACAAAAAATATTTAGTCGTTTTTTTGGTAGTCAGGTTGGACGATGTCAGACTCCCACATGTCAGTTTGCCCCATGCTAGATTGCCACATGCTAAATTGCGACATGGGCGGTCGCTCGCCAGGGAAGAGAAAGCCGGCGGCTTTAGCTGGGCAGTCGGGCGGGGCTTTATCTTTCAAGGCTAGATAGGCGGCCAGACAAAACTTACCTTGAAATAAGAGATCTTGACCCAAATAAATATCCGGAAAAAGGTTAGGATCGTAAGTTTTTAAAGCGTCTATAGCTCTCGAGGCCAGAGGGAGGTTTTGGGCTAATATCTCTTCTTCATATAGAGTGGTATCCGAGCCACTATTTAAAGCTAGTCCAAAACCTAGCCAGGGGAGATTGGCCGCTCTTATTCTCTCAGGCGGGAGACTTAAGGCTTGTTCAGCCAATTGCGGGTCAATCCCCGGAGTCCCGGCGGCGAGAATTAAGATTTTATCGGCCATAAGGGTGTTACCAGCTAGTTTTTGAGCCAGACTTAATTGGCCTTTTTCTAATAGGGCGTAGATAGCGTCTTGTGTTGCAAGGTTAGTTGCAAAATCGGTAGCAAGTTCGGGTGCAAGATCGGTAGCAAGCCCGGTAGCAGGCTCAGCCAATCCCGATTGTGTATTTTGGTCAGTTAAGTCTTGAAGGTTATCAAGGTCAGTAAGGTCAGTTAGTTCAGATAAATTTTCAAGTAACGGACTGCGCCTAGATAATCTAGCCAAAAAAGGATCCCATGGCCCGAATTCGTTGGCTAAAGTTACGAGATCTACGCCAAAAAAATGCCTTAGCCGAGCGAAGTTTTCCAGATCAAAAAAGATAGCCTGAGGCTTAAGGCTTAAGGCTTTTTCAAAGCTATTTAAGGCGTCAAGGAGATTATCATTTTTAAGGTGCTCTAAGCCCATAAAGCGGTTGAGCCAGGGTTGGTCAGGATAAATCTCTAATAGTTCGGCCGCTCTTTGGGGGCGAAAAGAAGGCGGTAAGCACAATAGCCTTAGGAAGGCCTGGTCGGCCTCAAAGCTTTGGCTATTATCTGAGCTAATATGGCCATTTTGATTAGGTTTCGCTTGATCTCGAGATTCACACCAGGCTAACGCTTCGTCTTGGGGCGCAAGGCTTGCGTAGAGTTCATTGGTTAAGGGGTCTAAGGGAAAGACCTTAAGGCGTTCTAGTAATATTTTAGAAGGATCGGGGTTAGTCTTAACTAAGGTAGCTAGCCAAAAGGCGGTAAGTAAGGCCTCGGGGTCATCCCATTTTGCGTGGGCGTACGTTACGCTATCTCTAGCCGTTTTATCTAGCGGGGCCAACATTATGGAGGGGTGGAGCCCGCTGACAGTTGAGAGCACCAATTTGGTTCTCTGGCCGCCCTTAACGGTAATGGTCTGAGGCGGCTCAGAAAAAATATAATCGGCTTTTGTTGGGTAGAAGACCGGCGCGCCTAAGAAATTTTCCATGGGACCTTGAGATGAGGCCCCGGAATAGATGGCTGTCCACTCGATTAAGGGGCTGGCCCCGGCGATATTGTAGACTAAGTTATCCGAACCATTAAAACCCTTAAGAGTCTCAGAAAGAGAGTCTAGAGAGTCAAAACTTTCGATGGTTGAGTCTTTGGTTAAAGTTTTAAGAGTATTTGGTCCCTGTGGCCAAGCTAAAACCAAATGCGAGGAGGCGGTCATAAGATAGCTGGCTTGATTTAAGATGACGGTAACAGAGGTGTTTAGGCCGTTATAGACGTAGAGATTACGGCTTTTAGTTTGGTTAGCCTCAGGTAGTATTGCCCTATAGACCAAAAGACCGGCCACTATGCCGATGGTTAAGGCTATCATGATCCTTAAGCGCCGCCAGGGCGGGGCGATCTTAGGTAGTTCCAGAGGTTTGGCTATCTTGATCAAAGGCAGGCGCGGGGGGTCAGGGACCACAAGGGGCGAAGGCGCTTTTGTGGGCGCTTCCTTTAGGCCTTGGGTCCACCAAGAAAAAAGTGTAGTTTCGCACTCTAAAAGCCGGTCTAAGGCTCTAAGGCGTAAGTCTTTGATTAGGTTGGTGATGGGAATCAGATCGTTTTTAATGTCTATTTTTTGATTATTATAATCTTTAAAAATAGCTAATTTATTTTCTATTGATTCGGTATCGTCAAGGCCAAAATAATCTTCTCTCGGCGTAAGTGACTCTATTGTATGCCAAGATGATGATAAAATAAAAGATAATGATTCAGAAGTGTCTTTTTCTTTTATTTGATTTGGTTCAATATCCTTTAAAGGCTCTAAGAAGGACTCTAAGAGATAGACCAAGGCGCCTAAGGAGGCCAGGTATTGAGGCCAGCCGCCGCCTAAGCGTTTGGCCAAAGTAAGATGCGCCCCTCTGGCCCGGCGGTTGTGTAGCTTAATTAACTTTATGAGTTTATCGTGCTTGGAAAATAACTCGACCGGCGAGATATCGTTTTTTAGGGCTTTTTTTTCTCTGGCTTTAATCTTAGGTACTTTGATTTTTTGGGCTTTATTTTCCCAGGCTTTAATTTCAAGGTCTATTTCGGCTAGATCTAAAATCGCCTGGCCTAATTCTGGCGGGTAGATAGTTGAGAGATCTTCTTCAGATCCGGTCGTTAGCTGGTCAGGAGGGGTTCCGGGCCAGGTGGCCCGGATATCGGTATTGTACAGGCCCAAATACCTAGGGTTCTGGTAGGGCCTTAGGGCGTCGTGAGACCGGTCATCTTGGAGCTTAAGGTTATCTTGAGACCTAGGGTTCTGGTGAGTCCTTAGGTCATCTTGGGGCCTTCGGTCATCTTGAGATCTAGGATCGTCTTGAGACCTTGGGTCATCTTGGGGCCTAGCGCCCGTGTCAGGCTCGTTAGGGTGGGTATCCATCTATAGTTTAAAGCCCTAAGAGATCAGCCATCAGTTAAAATTTTAAGAATCGTCCGCACGCCAAAACCCGTGGCTCCTTCGGGAAAGCCTGCGGTGGCGTGGGAATTTCTGGCCGTACCGGCGATATCGAGGTGGGCCCAGGGGATATCTTTTTTTACAAAGCGCCTTAAAAATAGAGCCGCGTTTATGGCCCCGCCGGCTCTGGCGGCCGAAGGCTTAAAATCGGCTAAATCGCTCTTTAGGCTCTCTTCGTATTCAGAGATAAAGGGCATGGGCCAGAACTTTTCGCCAACTGCTTCCCCGGCGTTTTGAATGGTCTTTAGAAGCGTTTGATGCTCACAAAAAAGACCAGCGCAGCGATCGCCTAAGGCGATCTGGCAGGCGCCGGTCAGGGTGGCGATATCGATGAGCCTTGCGGGGTTGTACTTTTGAGCTAGAGTTAAGGCGTCGGCTAAAAGCAAACGGCCTTCGGCGTCGGTATTGATGACCTCGATGGTCTGGCCCGACATGGTGGTGATGATGTCGCCAGGGCGGTAAGCCGCCCCATCGGGCATGTTTTCGGCTAAGGGCATCAGGCCCACCAAACGCTGAGGCAGTTTTAGGGTGGCGGCGGCCTTCATGACGGCTAAAACAGCCGCTGCCCCGGCCATGTCGGTTTTCATCAGGGCCATGTTTTCCGAGGGCTTTAAGCACAGCCCGCCGCTATCAAACGTAACCCCTTTACCAATTATGATGGTCGCCGGATCGGCGGCTAAACCCGCCGCGCCCTGGTACTCGATGATGACCATCCTAGGCTGGCGCGAGCTACCCCGGCCCACAGCCAAAATAGCCCCGCACTTTTCGATTTCAAGCTTAGTTTCATCCCAAATCGTAACCTTAAACATCTTAGCTAGGCCGGCCTCAACGGCTTCCTTGGCCAAAGATTCCGGGGTAATGACCGAAGCCGGGCCGTCAGTTAGGCGCCTAGCCTCAAGTTGAGCTAAGGCCGCCGTCTCCGATCGGCTGAGGATGACCTTGGATCTATCAATAAAATTGGAGGCCGAAGGGGTCTGAAAGGTCAGCTGTCTTAGGGCAAGTGGTGGATCGGTTTTCGTAGTTTTGTAGTTGAACCTTGGCTCTAAAGCTAATTTAAAGCCCACGACAATAAGTTCAAAGGTCTTAATCGAGCCAAAGGCCAGCGAAGGCAGGCAGACAACGGCCTCTTTGACTCTAAGGCTAGCTAAGGTTTGGCCGGCTTTAGCTGCGGCTTCCAGTAAAGTAGCCTCAGTTAGCTCTTCTAAGTTTCCAAGTCCGACCATGACTAGCCAGGTATCTTGGCCGCAGAAGAGCGGGAGGGTATCTAACCGGCCGCCCTTAAAGGCTCCGCAGCTCAGATGCTGCTGAGCTTGTAATCTAAAAGAGCTCAGCTCATCAGTGCGGTCTAAGGCCTCCGGGCCAGCTGAAACAAATATGACCGTAGCCGGTTTAATAGGTCCGTTAAAAGGCTCGCACTTATATTTAAAGATCATGAGGATTTAACCTAAAAATTATGATAAATAGCTATAAACAACAAGTAGCTAGAAAGTAAATTAATGGCCAAAAATGATAGATAGCTAGAAAATAATACTAAATAGCCAGGAATAATAAATAGCTAGAAAATAATAGTAAATAGCCAGTATTACGACAAAAAGGCCGGGGCCTCCTTAAAGGTCCGAAAGTGCCGGGCCAAAACTTCGGCCGTCGTAAAGTGGTGCCCTTGGGTGCCTTGGGCTTCCACGCAGAAGGAGGCGATAGTGGCCCCTAGGCGGCAGGAGGACAAGATGTCTTCACCGTGAAATAGTCCGGCTAAGACGCCAGCCCGGTAGGCGTCGCCTGCGCCGGTGGGGTTTCCGATCTCGGTTATGGGCACCGGTAAGATGTGTTGACTGCCCCTCGGGGTGTGAAGCCTACTGCCCTGACTTGATAGCGTAGTTAAAACGGCAGAAGTATACCGGAAAAGATCGTCTTCGGTCATATTAGTTTTATTTTTAAATAATTCTAGCTCATATTCATTGGTCATCAGCATGATGGATCCATCGAGCATGTCTAAGAGCTCGTCACCGGTGAAAGCCGGGGTCTGCTGGCCGGGATCAAAAATAAACCTAATACCTAAGTCGCGGTACTTTTTAGTAAGCCGCCTCATGTCGCTAGGGCCCCCTGGGGAGACGATGGCCAGGTGATCGGAAGGGCTACCGGGTAACTTAGCTGGATCAAAATCGGTCTCAGTCAGCATGGCCCCGGGGTTAAAGAAGAGAAGCTGATTGCCTGAGCTATCTGTGGCGATAAAGGCCCCGGCCGTAGCTTTTGAAGAAACTTGCGGGATGTGGCTATATTCTAAGCCCCACTGTTTAAGCCGTTCGAGGTAGTCCCGACCATCGGGATCGTCTCCGACAGCCGTTATGACTAAGGGTTTTAAACCCAAGAGCTGGAGATTATAGGCTATATTGCCAGCCGTGCCCCCGTGGACCCGATTGATGTGGTCGACCAGAAAGCAGACGTTTAGGAGGTTTATCTTGTCAGCGATGATGTTGTCGCTAAATAAGCCCGAGTACAGGGCCAGGCGATCGAAGGCCAGGGATCCAGAACAGATAATAGTCATTTAGACCTCATAATTATAAATCAATTAGGCTCTTAGAGAGCTTACTTTGGTGTCTTGGCCGCAGGTGGGCCATCAGGGCCGCCTTGAGGTTGACGAAGGCCCGGTTGAAGGTCTCAGCCTGGGCCGGGTGGAGCACTAGCGACTCAACACTTAGAAGGCCGCAGACCTCAAATAGCATGGTCCCCAACTCGAGATACTTATCGGCTTCGGCCATAAACCCGGCCAGATCCTTCCATTGGTGCCTCATTTCGCCCCAACCGGTCCGAAAGACGGCGTCCATGGTCCGGATTTTGGTTTCCGTGGGATCTTCAAGGTTAAAGGCTATTAAGACCGAGCCCTTGGCCCCGACCTGCCAGATGGTATCAGTATCGAGATTATAGAATTCCACGGCTGGAAAGAGGTCGTCTAGGGCTTTGAGGTAGGCTTTAAGCATGGGGGTGGTTAATTCAAAGGAATCGGTAACGTAGACCTCGAGATCGTCGCCGTAAAGTTGGTTGCGGATGAGCCAGGCCGCCGCCTTGGCTACGCGTTCGCTTTCAAAGACAATGTCGCTGCCCTCAGGGATCTCCATTGGGGCGAACTCGGGTTGGGCCTGGCTGCTAACTTTGTTATCTTGGCTGCCTTTGTTATCTTGGCTAGAATTACTACCATTACTATCTTTGTTATTTTGGCTAGCGTCATTGGGCGGGAGGTTATAGACAGCCCATTGGCCGGTTAAGACGTCTTGTTGGAAGATCATGCGCCGCGAAAGGCTCTGGCGGTGGAGATCTGAGGGCAATAATTCAACCGTAGCTTCTAAGCCCCGCTGCCGGCCTAAGATTCTGGCGGCGAAGGGGGCGAGCTCTTCGTCCTGGGCGTTGACCTGCCCGGGGAAGCGGGTAATTAAGTGGCTTGAAATGCGCATGTAGATACCCAAGAGCATCATCAGGATATCGTTACCTAATCTTAACCGCTCGCGTTCGGTCCATTGATCGTAGGCCGCTAAATGGCCGACCCTATCGGGCGGCCAACCCCACTCATCCATCCATTTAGTAAGGACCCGTAGCTTGGAAGGGCTGATGATGCCGGATCTTAAGACCTCACCAGGTTTTCCGGTCAGGCCCAAAACCTTAAGCACTGAGGCCGTGCGCAAAAGCTCTAGGTGCTCGGGGCTTAGGTTTTTAGATCCAAAATCTATGACCCGGTCAATAGTAATGATGTATGGGTCAACGGAGGTCATGGAGTAGGGGTTATTGATGATCTCGCTTTTAACTAAATCGCACAAAAGTGGGCTTTGAAAGTCGGTCTCAACGGCCTCGAGGATGGGTATCAGTTTTAAGATGCCTTTGAAGGGGTCAGTTTCGGACTTATAGGCTAGCCACATGGCCGAAGCCAGGTATTCTTGGGGCTGAGGCTTGGTGGGAAAGCCCATGTCGACATAGGTGGGCGGGGAATTTTCCCAATTTAAGGGGGCTAAAGCCTCGGCGTTGCGGCGGTAGACGGTTTCCGGGTAATCTGGCGGCCAAACACACCAAAGAGGGATGCGGCCAGCTACAAAAAGTATGGTGCGGTAAAGTTCCTCCATCAATAGGTGAGGCGCCACCTCGCCGTCGGCTTCCTCGCCCCAACTGTGCTCAATTCGGCCCCTAGCCACTTCGGCCAGGTTGACGAGGTAGAAGTTGGCTTCGGTTTGATGTTCATTTAGGGCCCAATTAGAAACCAATTGGAGCTTTTCTTTAAATAGGGCTAGGGCTCGGCCTTTGAGGTTGTTGGGATTGTAGCAGACCCAATAGTCGAGATCTGATCGGTGGGTGTGGCCCACCGATCCCGAAGATCCGATTAGGACCAAGCACTCGACCACGGGAGAAAATTGTTGGGAGTTGGTCCAGGGGCCAATGGAGATTTCAGAGGAGTTCATCAACCAGTAGTCGTAACCGACTAAGCCATGGGGTGTTTCAGGGTGGTCAAGGTAGCCGGGAAGCTCGGGGTGGTTGAAGTGTAAAAGAGTTGGAGCGAGATCAAAAACCTTGAGAAACCCTGGCGTGGCCATGGATCTGAGGTCGCGTTGCCTGGCTTGGTTGTTCCTTGCCTGGGCCTCGAAGATGGAATCAAGGATCTTGGTTAGATCATTATTATGTTCAGAGAGGACACCGTTCATTGGCCATCAAGTTTTCGGGCTGGCGGACGAGTTTGACTTTATCCCTAGCTCTCGGCTAGGGGAGACTATCTTATATTATAACCCTTAAAAAAACTAACTAAGAGCGCAAAGATTCAGAGGGTTTTCTCAGGCAAACTGAGGCATGGGGTTTTGGATAATCCGGGAGTAACGAGATTCGGGTTTGTCTCGCGGCCCCTGGGGGATAACCGGACTATTGCCGTCAAGTCGCCCATGTGTAATAAGTTTAAGGCTCTAAAGCCTAAAAATCAAGAAGATTGTCTCCTGGTCCCTGGAAGCCTGGAAGGCTATGCCCGGCAGGGACTCTTTGACGACAATAAAAATTAAAAGTCCTGGCGATAAGGAAGACCATTTGGCCTCGAAAATAAACCCAATAAAAATGCCTCCAAAAACTCACCGAAAAAAAATTCAAAAAAAATTCAGAAAAAAAACCCCAAAAAACAATTTTTGGTAAGACTTATAATTTTGGTGGTAACAGCGTAATTGGTATGATTTTCGGCTTGATAGTAGTTTTGGGCCAGGAATAAAATTTTACTTTAGGTTTACCTGAAAGGGGCCTTAGGAAAAAAAGAGGGTCTAGTGAAAAAAAAGTGGGTTCAGCCTGAGATTTTGTTAAAGTTTTATTTCAGCCCGTCCGATAAGAAAGGTGACAGAAAGCTGATCCTGAGGTTGACCTAAAGGTTAGGCAGCCCTTCAGCAATATCTAAACCTAATGGCGGGCAAGGAAGCCCGCCGACCGGACATCAAGGAGGAGTTTATGGCCCTAATTATCAACCACAACATGCCAGCTATGATAGCTGCTCGTAACTTAGGCTCAATTTATGGAAGTTTGAGTAAGAGTATCGAAAGGCTCTCATCTGGTCTTCGCATTAATCGGGCGGCTGACGACGCGGCTGGTTTGGCCGTCCGCGAAATGATGCGCGCTGATATCTCTACGACCCTTCAAGGTATCAGAAACGCGTCCGACGCTGTCAGCCTCATTCAAACGGCCGACGGGGCTCTGGCCGTTATCGACGCCAAACTCATCCGCATGAAAGAGTTGGCTGAACAGGCGGCCACCGGGACCTACACTGACTTCCAGCGCGAGATCATCAATTCTGAGTTCCAGGCCATGGCCGCTGAAATCGACCGTATAGCCGTGGCGACCAATTTTAATGGCATCAAGCTCTTAGACGGGTCGATGAGTGCGCAAAACGGCGGGAGCGGCATTAGGATTCATTTTGGCGTGGGTAATAACGCGGCTGAAGATTACTACTACATCATGACCGATGACACGCGGGCCTCGACGGCCACTGGTCTTAATATAGGCGGTGATTCCCTTAATGACATCTGGGCTACCGGGGGTTCGCCAGATGCAGGTCTTATAGGCTGCTGTGGCGGGACATTTGGGGCTCTAACAGATATAGCTCAGACAAATTCGGGTATGGGCTTTGCTTATGCATATAATTGGGATTTAAATCCTAATTTTATAGCTGATAATGGCAGTTCAATGGTAAATTTTGACAATGCCGGACGATATCTGGCTGGTCGCTATGGGGGGTTAGACAGCGGCATGACCGTTCAGCAACTGATTGACGCGGTCAATCTAGGCACACAAAGTCGAGGATTGGTGACGATTACTGGAGACATAGAAGGGGACGACACACAAGCTCAATACGCGGCTTTTTGCTTAAGTAGTTCTGAGGCTGTTTATGTAGGCACCTCTGTTGCACTAAAAGCTGACCTGGGAACCGGTAAGACTCTATATCAGGTTGCTGGAGGAACAATAACGGCTACGGCTTTGGTTTCGGCTATAAATACTCGTTCGCCAACCTTTTGGGCTATGGGAGCAGGCGACCAAGTTTTAATATTCTACAGGGAAGGCGGGGATAAGAATAGCAATGAACTTGGCTTTAGAACAAATGTAGCGGCAAATAATGATCTTGTAGAATTTACAAATCTAAGTACAGGTCAAGTAGATAGTACTGGTACAAAACTAAGTTTTGGCGGGGAGCATTGGGGGAATATGACCCATACGGTCGCAGGAGGTAATTCAATAAATCTTGCTTTAAATGGGGCAAATGCCGGTGAAGGCTATGATTTAAAAGTTGTTGATGATACAAATGGAACGTTTTTGGGTAATATTACCAGTGATATTACAGGTGGGGCAAAAAATATAGCTAAATTAGCCGGTACGATGTTTGAAGTCCAGGACGCTGTCGACGGGCGGGGTTCTATTAGGACCCAGGAAACCGCTCAAAGGGCCCTGATAGATATAACTACGGCTATACAGAGAAAAGACGAGATCCGCGCCAGACTTGGAGCCACCCAAAACCGGTTGGAGGCCACCATTGAGAACTTGACTGTTCAGGCTGAAAACCTCCAGGCCTCTGAAAGCCGAATCTCCGACGTGGATGTGGCTACCGAGATGACCGAGTTCACCAAAAACAACATTTTAGCTCAGGCCGCAGCTTCCATGTTGGCCCAGGCCAATAGCTTATCCTCCTTAGCTCTTACGCTTATTAGAGGTTAAGTCGTCTTAAACTAATCAAAAGTTATCTTTAAACCATAACGGGATCGCGTCCAACGGGCGCGGTCCCGTTGTGGATTTAGTGGGAATTAGTAATATTTACCCACAGCTATTTAATTTTTGTGATATACTCAGATGGCTAATCAATTGATTTTTGATTAGCTCCGATGCCTAGGCTGCCCACTGGTAGATACCTAAACGACGAAAGCCTTATTGGACAATGATTTGGTCCTAAATAGCCAGGTTAAGGAGGTAACTGAAATGGGCCTGATTTTAGATGGTAAAACTAAAAGAAAAGCATTCCGACGAATTGCTTTTTCGGGGTAAGGCTAAGGCAATCTTTATTATAATATAAATTTATGTGATAATTTGCTAATTAAGCTGCCATAAGGTCTTTTTTGGTCTTTATAGTCTAGGGCCGGCTCGGAGCTAGGAGGCCAGAAATGGAAAAGCCATTAATGGCCAGAGCAATTTGGGGGGGGTTGCGGGCAGCTTGCTGGTTAAGTCGCTGGTTAACTTGTCGATAGGACAAGAAAAAATTCTATAAATTGATTTATTATAATTTGTAATGTATAATTATAAGGTTATAGCCAGCTTGGCTGGGAGAGCGAACCCAATCCTGTCAACCAAAAGACGACACTATGTGAGTACCTGGAAAAAAAATGGAAAAACCTCGCTTAGAATTCGAACGCTTTGAAAATGTCAACATTGAAGATGAGATAAAAAACTCTTATCTTGATTACGCTATGAGCGTTATCATCGGTCGGGCCATACCCGACGTGCGCGACGGCCTTAAGCCCGTTCACCGGCGGGTGCTCTTCGCTATGAACGAGCTGAGTAACGACTACAATAAACCCTATAAAAAGTCCGCCCGCATCGTCGGTGATGTCATAGGTAAGTATCATCCCCACGGCGACGTGGCGGTTTATGATACCTTGGTGCGCTTAGCTCAAGATTTTACCATGCGCTACCCCTTGGTCGACGGCCAAGGTAACTTCGGCTCGGTCGATGGCGATCAGCCGGCGGCTATGCGGTATACCGAAGTCAGGCTGGCCAAATTGGCCCATGAGTTCATGGTCGATCTCGACAAAAATACCGTTGACTTCATGCCCAACTACGATAGTTCCCTAGAAGAGCCTCAGGTCATGTCGACTCGGGTTCCGGGTCTTCTAGTAAATGGCTCCTCTGGAATAGCCGTAGGCATGGCCACCAATATCCCTCCCCACAATTTAGGGGAGGTTTTAAACGGCCTGACCGCCCTCATCGATAACCCCGGCATCACTGTGGCCGAACTTATGCGCCACATCCCGGGGCCGGATTTTCCGACTGCCGGCTTTATTCTTGGCCGAGAAGGGATCAGGGAAGCTTATTACACTGGAAGGGGCATCATAAAGCTGAGGGCAAAGGCCGGGGTGGAAAACCTCAAGGAAGGGCGTCAGGCCACCGGGGCATCGGCTATTGTCATCACTGAATTACCTTATCAGGTCAACAAAGCTAAACTAGTTGAATCAATTGATGAGCTAGTTAGAGATAAAAAGCTCGAAGGAATCGGCGAAATACGCGACGAAAGCGACCGGCAAGGGCTAAGGGTGGTCTTAGAGCTCAAGCGCGATAAACGGGACATGGCTGAGACAATTCTCAATCAACTCTACCGCATGACTCAGATGGAGATAAGTTTCGGCATCAATATGCTGGCCATCGTCAACCAAACCCCTAGGCTCCTAAATATCAAAGAGGCCCTGGTCTATTTCTTGGAGCACCGCAAAGAGGTGGTGACCCGGCGGACTCGTTTCGATTTAGCTAAATCCGAGGCCAGGGCTCATATACTCGAGGGACTTAAGTTGGCCTTAAGTCACCTTGACGAGATAATCGCCTTGATCCGTAAGAGCCGTAACCCTTCTGAGGCTAAAAGCGGCTTAATTGCTCGTTTTGGTCTTTCAGATCTCCAATCTCAGGCTATTTTAGACTTGAGGCTTCAAAAATTGACCCAGCTGGAAAGGGAGTCCATCGACGAGGAGTACACTCAAGTCATGAAGGACATCGAGTATTTCCGCTCCATTTTAGGTTCTGAGGTCGTGCTTTTGGGAGTTATTAAAGACGAGTTTACTGCTCTTAAGAGTGAATTTGGGGATTCTAGACTAACAGAGATAACCGACGATGGGCCGACGGCTTATAATCCCGAGGATTTTATAGCCGAAGAGCAGATGGTCGTAACCATAACCCACGGTGGTTACATCAAGCGGACGGCGGTGACAGCTTACAAGCCCCAAAAGAGGGGTGGCAAAGGCCTAACTGGTGCCAAAACCCGCGAGGACGACTTTGTAGAGCGGATGTACGTGGCCTCCACTCACAGCTACCTTTTGTTTTTGACTAACCGGGGCCGGCTTCACTGGCTTAAGGTCCACGAGCTGCCCTTGGCGGCCAGGGCCACTAAGGGCAAAGCCCTTATTAACCTTATTCCCTTAGCCGAAGGCGAAAAAGTCAACGCCGTCTTAGACGTGGGCGATCTGGCTGAGCCCGGTCTCCGTTTCGTAGTTATGGCTACCAGGGCGGGCGTGGTTAAGAGGGTCGATCTGGCCTGTTTTCAAAATCCCCGCAAAGTCGGCGTCATCGCCATGACCATGAAAAACGATGAAGATGAGTTGGTTTCAGCTGCCGTGACCGATGGTCAGAGTTTGGTGATCCTCTCGACCTTTAATGGTAAAGCCATATGCTTTAAGGAAGAAGATCTGCGTTCCATGGGCCGATCGGCGGCTGGCGTTAGGGGCATCAGGCTGATTAATAAGGACCGGGTGGTGGCCATGGACATTATCTCCCAACAGCGCGATGAAGTGCTCATGACCGTCATGGAGAACGGCTACGGCAAACGCACCAACGCCACTGAGTACACCGTCCAAGGCCGTGGAGGTCAGGGCCTTAGGACGACCTCTGGCGGGGGAGTGGTGGCCGTCTTTAAAGTCACCGAAAACGATCAGCTCATGCTGATAACTAACACCGGTCGCCTGATACTGTTTAAAGTCTCCGAGGTCAGGATGGCCCACCGCAATACCCACGGTGTCAAGCTCATGGATCTTGAGCCCGATGAGATCGTAGGTGACGTGGCTCCCTTGGTCATGACCGAAGATCCAGATGACCTTGACGATGGTTCTGAGAACTGAGCCTGAAACTTAGCTTGGAAATGAGCTATTAGCTCATAGATTCTATTTTAATTAGTTCTTCAAGAAGGGCTCGGAAGTCATGGGGCCAGGGCGCCCGAAAGACTAGGGAGCGACCGTCTGGATGGGGAACGCATAGCCGGCGGGCGTGGAGAAATTGTCTGGTCAGGAGCTTATCTAAGCTCGGGTGGCTTTGGCTTAGAGAATTTGTTTTTCGCCCGTAAAGGCCATCGGCTAAGACCGGGGAGCCTATAGAAGCCAGGTGGACTCTGGCCTGGTGGGTGCGTCCGGTTAGGAGAGTTAGGCTAACTAAGGCTAAGCCCGTGGCCTGGAAGCGCTTGAGAACTCTAAAAATTGTGACAGCAGGCTTTCCGTTAGAAAGGCCTGCTTTCATTTTGTGCCTTTTGGTTGGATGGCGGCCAATGGGTAGGTCGATGCGACCGCAGTCCGGCGGATTACCGGTGACAAAGGCCAGATAATATTTTTTCACCTGACGGTTGGCGAAGGCCGCTACTAGAAAATCCAGAGCCATAGCGCTTTTGGCCACCACCATCACGCCAGTTGTATCCTTATCTAGCCGGTGGACTAGACCAGGCCGCATAGGGGAGCCAATAGAGGCCAAGGAAGGCTCAGCGGCTAACAGGGCGGCGGCTAACGTCGGGCCGGTCACCCCGGCCCCGGGATGGACTACTAGACCCACGGGCTTGTTTATGGCCAGTAAATGGTCGTCACTATATAAGATGTCTAGGGGTATTTCTGAGTTAGGTTCTAGGCTGTCTTCAAGTTTTGGCGGAAAAAAGATTAGAGTTTGACCGGACTTAACCTCGGTAGATGGTTTGGTCGGGCGGTCGTCAAGTATGGCCCCACCAGCTCGGATGGTCTTGGCCAGAAGCGATCGGGATAGCTGAGGATATAACCCGGCCAGAAAGGCATCAAGTCTTCGTCCCGAAGAAAAGTCATCTATAATGATAGTAATTGAGGGTTGGTTGGAAGCAAGGGGGTCGGAATTAGTCAACACTGGCTCGCTCAAGCCGTAGACGCCTTGGGCGGGGGAAAGAAACTATCCAATTCCCGGCTGACTCTCTCCTCGTTGCGTTTGGTCACCATGGCCACTTCCTTGATCAGGAGGGCCCTTGCCGTGTCAAGGAGTTTACGTTCTCCAAAGGAAAGCTCTTTTTCGCCTCTCATGGTCATTAATTCACGAAGAACGTCACAGACGTCAGAAATGGAGCCAGTTTTAAGTTTGTCAAGATAGTGGCGATGCCTGCGGTTCCAGTTGCTAGCCTCAACAATGACCGGCGGCTGCTTAAGCTGCTCATAGAGGACGTTGACCTCTTTTTTAGAAATCAGATGCCTTAAGCCGACCTCTTTAATGTTGCGTGAAGGAATCATGATCTGCATGCCGTTATCCAATATGCGCAGAACCACAAAGCCGGTACCATCGGTTTTTTGCGTCTTGTCCTCAACAGATTCTACTCGGCCCACTCCATGTGCGGGATAGACGACCAAGTCGCCCACTTTTATATGCATTCCTCGCCTCCGAAATTACACATTACCTGTTTATAATAACCTGAAATGAAAACGCCGTCAACCTACGGACTAATACGGTGGCGATAAAATGTCTTTGTAACAATGGTGATTTTCTTATTTATTGATATTGTTTAAATTTATGGTAAAAATTTAAAAATCAAGGTTAATTTTTGTCTCAGCCTAACTTTCTTTGAATCAAAGAACCCCCGACCGCCAAAGCGGTCGGGGGTTCTTTGTTGCGGCTTGAGCCGCTCTAAGGCGCTTGTTAAAATTAACCGATGAGGCTTAAGGCCAGCTGCGAGAGGCTGTTGGCCTGGGCCAGCATGGATGTGGCGGCCTGAGCCAGTACGTTGTTTCTGGTAAACTCCGTCATCTCGGTTGCCACATCCACATCCGAGATCCGGCTTTCAGAGGCTTGGAGGTTTTCAGCTTGGACGGTTAGGTTGGTCATGGTGTTTTCCAACCGATTCTGAAGGGCGCCTAAATCAGCCCGGATCTTGTCTTTGGTGTTGATGGCCTCAGTAATGGCATCCAAAGACTCCTGGGCCGCCGATTGGGTGCGAACCTCAGCTCCCTTCCAGGGGCCGTCGGCAGCGTTTTGGATCTCAACGAA
>JAITJB010000066.1 GCA_031279155.1 Deltaproteobacteria bacterium
ATAATATATCCGTTTAAAGGGCGGAAATTTTGCTCGGGGCCGATCTTAACTTATCCGCAAATGGGCGGAAAGCTTACTGAGCCCCCATATAAGTTATCCGGAAATTTGGCTCGAAAACCGATTAAAAGTACCATCTAGCTTTTGGTATGGGCATAACAGACAGTGAAACTTTAGCGAGTTTTCGAGTGGATAGAACTTGAGCCTGCATTTTCGGGTTTTTTTAAGCTAGGCACAGGGGTGCGCGCTAGATCGAAAAAACCAAAAAATGATAAAAATATTAAACTAGATAATAAAACAATCGATTTAAGGTAAAATATTTGCTTACTAGAAATAGGCTTAAGTTTACTTAAATACCATAAAGTTCAACGTAACGCTTAAACTCGGCGACAGTGGCGTCGCTTAAGGGTGACATATGGCCCTTTTGCAGGACCGGAACTTTTTCACTGTGTAAAAAGTCAACTGTCTCGTTAATGCCCAAGATGGTCTGGACTTCAAGGCCAGTTTTGACCTTAAAATTCTTAACAGCGTCTTGGCCCTTGACACCTGGTTGGGGCTCTTTGTCTCTATCGTAGACAGCAGTCGTCTGCTCGCGATCGAGAAACAAGGCCACGCCGGCAGGATAGTAGCTATGTCCGTTTTTACTGGCTTCGGCAGTCAACTGGCCTAAGATGTCGAACTTGGTGGACATGGTGGTGGCTACGTCATCAATGATTAAAACGCGGGCTCCGTCAAAGAGGGCGCCGGTAACAAAAAGGGCCCCTTTATGGCTGCCCTCGCCGTGAGATTTGGTTTCCTTTCGGTCGTAGTCGAAGCTTTTATCCACCTGGTGAATGCGCCAAAGAGCTTCGGCGGCGGCTACGGCTAGGGCGCTGCCTTTGTAGCTCGGGCCCACTAAGACGTCAAAATCGGACACGGTTTTAGTGTCCATCAAAAAATCGGCCATGATCCGGCCCAGTTCGGAGATGAGTCGACCAGTCCGAAATAGTCCAAAGTTTACGAAATAAGGAGTTGGCCGACCGTCTTTTAGAGTGAGGCCTTCATCGAAGTATAAAGCGTGACTCTCGGCTAATAAAACGGCCAACTCTTTTTGACATGATTTCATAAAACCTCGCCAAAGGCGGGCCATATGGGCCCGCCACCCCACAGGGGTGTTTTTTTAGGGGCGCCGCTTAAGGCGGGCGCCCGATATTTAAGCCGGTCGCTGAACAAGAAAACCAGGCTAGAAGCAAAAAAAGGAAATAAAGAGAATTAATTAATAGTAAAAAAAGAAAGTTTAGCTAGTTATAATTATGAATAAGTTTATCAAAACCCCGGCTGGTTACTAAAGCAGCCGGGGTCATTTGATTAAAGGCCTTTTTGGAGCCAAGCCATCATCTTACGAAGGTCTCGGCCAACCTCATTGATGGGATTGGCGGCCTCTTGGCGGCGCCGGGCTAAAAAGCCTGGACGGCCAGCTTTGTTTTCTAGAATCCACTCTCTGGCAAAGTCGCCTTCCTGAATCTCTCTGAGGATCTCGGCCATTTCGGCGCGGGTTTCTTCGGTGACAATCCGCCTACCTCTTGTGTAGTCGCCGTATTCGGCTGTATCGCTAATGGAGTAGCGCATTAAGTCAAGGCCGCCCTGGTACATAAGATCGACTATCAGTTTCATCTCATGGAGGCACTCGAAGTAGGCGATTTCCGGCTGATAGCCGGCATCCACTAATGTCTCAAAGCCGGCCTTTATGAGTTCGGTGACCCCACCGCAAAGAACGGCCTGCTCGCCGAAGAGATCGGTTTCGGTTTCTTCCTCAAAAGTCGTGCGGATTAAGCCGGCTCTGGTGGCTCCGATGGCGTTACCGTAAGCTAAGGCCCAGCTCAGGGCCGTGCCATCGGGATCTTGGTGGATAGCCACTAAGGCCGGGACGCCGGCGCCCTTGACGTACTCGCTCCTGACCAGGTGTCCTGGGCCCTTGGGGGCGACCATGGCCACGCTGATTTCCGGGGGCGGGGAGATTTGGTTAAAGTGGATGGAAAAACCATGGCTAAACATGAGCATCTTACCGGCTTTGAGGTTAGGCAAGATGTCATTTTGGTAGATCTCAGGTTGAAGGTGATCTTGCATTAAAAGCTGAATTAAATCAGCTTGGGCGGCGGCTTCGCTGGCCGGTACCGGCTTGAAGCCGTGCTCGACGGCTAAATCATAGTTTCTAGATCCCGGACGCTGCCCGACGACGACTTTCAGGCCGCTATCGCGAAGATTTTGGGCCTGAGCGTGCCCCTGACTGCCGTAGCCGATGACGGCCACGGTTTTACCGGTCAGTGGGGTGAGGGGCGCGTCTTTTTCATAGTAAATCTGCATGCTAATCTCCTTTAAGAGTAACTTAATTAAATATAGTGAGGCTTATCTTTTGGGGGGCAAGCTTCTGGCAATGGCCGTTAGGCCAGTGGAGACAATCTCTTCGATGCCAAATTGGTCCAAAAGGGACAGGACAGCTTTAAGTTTATTCTCGCCGCCGGTAATCTCCAAAGTGAAAGATTTGGGACTCACATCGATAACCTTGCCCCTAAATATCTCGCACAAGCGCATGATCTCAGCTCGGGTATCTTCTTGGGTCCGGACCCGAACCATGACCAGTTGACGCTCAACGTAGTCCATTTGGGTTAGATCGGTCACCTTGATGACATTTATGAGTTTTCTAAGCTGCTTAATGATCTGACTGACAAACTTGGGGCTGACGCTGATAATGAGGGTTATCAATGAGACATCGGGTTCCATGGTCGCGGCCACCGACAGAGAGTCGATGTTAAAGCCGCGGCCTGAGATCAAGGTGGTGACCCTGGCCAGGACGCCAGGACGGTTGTCGACTAAGACGGCCAAGGTGTGACGTTTCTGTGACTCTGATGATATTTCCATGGTCAATTCCGCATTAGTGCGTTTTTAGACGCAATGATAATTTATTATTTTAAATAATTATTAAAATTCTTGACTTTAGATTTCGATGGCCTCAAGCCGGCGGCTCCAGAGGTTGGCGCAAGAGCATCTCATCTAAGCCCTTGCCGCCTGGGACCATGGGGTAGACCAATTCTTCGGGACAGACTCTAAAGTCCATGACCACGGGGCCATCGTGGCTTAAGGCCTCATTAATAACCGGCTCGACCTCCTCGAAGGTACTGGCCCTTAGGCCTTTGGCTCCAAAGGCTTCGGCTAATTTAACGAAGTCAGGCTCTTTCTTTAATATGCTGGCCGCGTACCGGCGATCGTAGAAGAGCTCTTGCCACTGCCGGACCATGCCCAAGCAACCGTTATTGAGGATGGCCACCTTGATGGGGAGGTTTTCTTGGACAGCCGTGGTCAGCTCCTGGACGTTCATTAAAAAAGAACCATCGCCGGAAATGTCGATGACCGTAGCTCCTGGTCTGGCCATTTGGACGCCTAAGGCCGCCGGCAGCCCAAAGCCCATGACGCCTAAGCCGCCTGAGGTAATAAACTGCCTTGGGCTTTGGTAGAGATAGTATTGGGCGGCCCACATCTGATGCTGACCGACTTCGGTGACAATAACGGCCTTGCCGGAAGTTAAGCGGTAAAGCGTCTCAATGACCATCTGAGGCTTAATACAATCCCTAGTTTCCCGATCGTAAGCTAGCGGGAAGCGGGCGTCCCACTCTTTGATCTGCTCGAGCCATTCTAAGCGAGCCTTTTTATCGTATACCGGGAGCGGACCTAACATCTCTAAAATGGCCTTAATGGCCTGCCTGGCGTCGGCCACCAGCGGGACATCAACGTCTAAGACCTTGTGGATAGATGTGGTATCAACATCTATATGGATGATGCCGGCCTCTGGGGCGAAGCGGGCCAAGGCGCCGGTGACCCGGTCGTCGAAGCGGGCCCCGACGGCTAAAATCAAGTCCGCCGATTGGACGGCCATGTTAGCCCGGTAGAGGCCGTGCATGCCCAGCATGCCTAAGCTCAGCGGGTGGTTGCCAGGAAAGCCGCCCAAGCCCATCAAAGTGTTAGTCACCGGCATAGTGAGAAGCTCGGAAAGCTGTAAAAGGTCCTCATTAGCCCCGGCTGCGATGACGCCGCCGCCAGCGTAAATGACCGGCTTTTGGGCCGATAATAAGAGCTTAATGGCCTTTTGGATCTGGCGCGGGTGAGGGCTTAAGTGGGGCTGATAGGCCCTAAGGAAGACTTTACGGGGGTAGTCAAATTCGGCGTGCCCGGCGATGACGTCTTTGGGCAGATCGACTAAGACCGCGCCTGGCCGGCCCGTGGTGGCCACGTAGAAAGCCTCTTTGACCGTGCGAGCAAGTTCTTCGGTACTCATTACCAAGTAGTTGTGTTTGGTGACGGGCCTTGAGACGCCGACGATATCGACTTCTTGGAAAGCGTCGTTACCAATGAGCATCCGGCTGACTTGGCCAGAGAACACCAAAACCGGAACGCTATCCATGTTAGCGCCAGCCAGTCCCGTTACAGTGTTGGTAGCGCCGGGACCGCTGGTGACGAGCACCACGCCAGGGCGACCAGTGGAACGGGCGTAGCCGTCGGCAGCGTGGACAGCCGCCTGTTCATGGCGGGTCAACACAAATTTTAAGCCGCTGGTTTCAAGGTAATGGTGGATGTCGATGGTGGTTGCTCCGGGATAACCGAAAATAACCTCGACCCCTTCATTTTTCCAGCACTCGATTAGGATCTCAGCGCCGCTCATTGTGGTCATAAATAATCGCAAAGGCTTCCAGCCGGGAAGAAATTGCGCCCCCCTTTTTTTTAAATAGTGTTTAATACGATAATATAAATAGCCTGAAACTATAAAAGTTTAGTCTCAGGTAGTTAAAAAATACAATAACCCGACTCGGGTGTTGTGAGCCAAGAAGATCTAAGCCGCCTTGTGGCTAAATAGTGAGGAAACCCAAAAAGGAACTCGTTCCAGAAGCTTTAGCCACCGGATAAATAAGGCTGGGCCCGGACTTAGTCGTCCGGTGGTGGGAGGGAGTACGGGTGACCTGGGCGGTCACACTCGGTGGGGGGCTAAAATACGCTCGATCTTATCTTTTCCTGCTAGTTTAGCTTTTTGAAGGCGCTTGCGTTCGATGTCCTCTTCGGTGGACAAATACGGGCGGCGGTTCATGTCCTCAAGCCGGCGCTCATAATCTAGGTGATCGTCGACTAGTTGTTTGAGAACGGGGTCAGTATTGATCAGCTTGGCGATCAAGGCCTCGTCAGAAGCTTCCATATGGGCACCTTTGGGTCCAAAAAAAGGATAAGTTTAATTATTGTGGTTTTTTATAAATTGGTTTACTTTTTGTCTTAGGTCGCAACTAAGACTTTCTTTGACCAGAGCTAGGCCGGATATAATTCTGGCCATTTTTTTATGAGCCCTAGTCAAGATTAACGCCAATAAGGGAGCCTGGGAAAATCCAAAACTCGCATTATTTGACGATACTAAAAGATATACCAAATCGGCTTCTAAGTCAAGATCGCGAGTATTAGGATAATATAGCGAATTTACTGGTTAATTTAGGGGAGTAAACTCCATGGAAACCCCCAAGCTAAGAGGGGCGCGCCTATTAGCTTAGAAGTCTTAGGCTGACTTTGAGTCTAAAGGCCGGCCAAAACCAAAATTTAATAAGCCAAAATTTACGGCGGCCAGTAATTTGCTTGGTTGCGGCGGCAGAAAAATTTTGGCGATCTCTCTAAGATCAATCGACCAGTCTTAAACGGGGTATCAGAGGTTAAACGCAGCCCTTACTTACCTTAAGGAATTTCTTTGGGGAGGCCGCATCGTTGGGTCATAAGGTTAGGGCGTCCAAGGTGAAGTCTTAGTTGCAATCAAAGGTGCTCTCGCTCCTTATGATTTTGCCCTCGCGCGCGCGAAATCTAGCATTTTGGTTTGGGTAGCAGCTCTTAGAAGCCTTACGCGTTCTCATGTCGTGGGGTTATCGTAAAATTAATAAGCCGGGAGCTTTTGGCTGTTTAATAGCATCCCTTTATGGCCCCTTTTGGTTGGGGTTAATCTTTGGTAAGAAAATTTGAGGGGCCGCTAAAGTTACGGCTAAACACTAAACAAAAATCTAAGGAGCGACATTATTACTTTCGCCAAGACCAAGCAAGAAGGTTCAAGCAAGAAGGTCCAAGCAAGAAGGAGGCTGAAATCGCTGAACTTAACAGATCTAATCTTTTTGGTAAATAACCTCGTTTGAACCTTCTTTTCTAGCCCCCATAGCCAAGCTGAATTGATTAGTACAATTAATTCAAGGTTCTAAGCGTATAGAAGCGGCAGTCGTAGTAGTAGATGAAGCATCAGTTGAAACAAGATCTATGTCTTTTTATAATTTCTTCTAACGTATTTTTAATGTGCCATATAAAATATATCAATAACTTTAGAATCGGTATAATCAATTAAAATATCAACATCACTTTCATCAGTAGCTTCACTATGAGCGTAAGAATCGCTATCAATAATGTTTTAAGTTAAACATTATAGAAATTAATACAACAAATATTTTGATTTGTTATATCGAATAAATCATAAGTTACCTTTCGTCTGCTAAGTAATAATGGCATAGTCAAAGGCCCTGGTCAAGATGTACAGCTCAGTTGGAGCTTTAGTTGGAGCCAAGGCCTTGAGGCCGCTAGGGACGGCCACGGTCTTTTGCCTCGATAGTGATGATAACAATATGAACAATGCGCTGGCTTACGATCGCCTAAATGTAGATGACAGTTTGGATCGGATGATTAATCATACATAAAATTAGTTTAATTATTTAATAATTAAATGTCAATTTCAGTATCTATCAATCTATCAGGCCCAGCTAATTTTGGGGGGCGCTTAGTAACCCCTGGTTTTTTCTTTTCACTGGTCATGGTTTTGTGCGATAATATTAAGGCTTTTTCGGTCTAGCCAAAGCCCGGTGAACTGAGCCTTGATCATTGGCTCAAGACGATGTTAACTTTTTCTTTTGGCTGTTATTTTAATTGTTTTTTAAAGTAAAAAACTATCAATTAGTTAGGCCGACGCCTCATGGCGGCCTTGAGTTAAGACCTTGCGCTGCGCTCTGATTCAATACAACCCAAAAGTCGGTAGTATCGAAGGTAATCTAGCCAAAATCCAATCTCTGGCTAGAGAGGCTCATAACCTTGGAGCCTCCCTGGCCGTGTTCCCGGAGATGGCCATCATCGGCTACCCGCCTCGCGATCTCTTACTGTACCCCTTTTTGATTTCCGAAGCCCAATTAGCCGTCAGCGACTTGGCTCAATCGCTCAGCGATATTGATCTGACGGTAATTGTGGGCTCGGTAGCTTTTTATGAAAATGGCCCTGGTCGCTCCCTTCAAAATGTGGCTTACGTGCTAAAGGCAGGGGAGATTACCGGGCGCTACGCCAAAAGACTATTACCTACCTACGATGTCTTCGATGAAGCCAGGTATTTTGAGCCCGGCGACGCGCCCCTGGTCGTGGTTTGCGGCCCCTTGCGCCTAGCCTTATCTATCTGTGAGGACATCTGGAATGACATGAGCTACTGGCCTCAGCCTCTGTACCGCTTTGACCCGGTGTCCGAAAGCCCGCCCTTTGACGTCTTGATAAACCTTTCGGCCTCGCCCTTTTCGGTGGCCAAGCAAGATCTGCGCGAGGATCTGTTAGCTAACCTGGCCTTAAGGTATAAGGCCGACGTCCTCTACGTAAACCAGGTGGGCGCCAATGACGAACTCATTTTTGATGGCCGCAGCCTCCACGTAAATAGATTCGGAGAGGTAAGTTCCAGGGCCAAAGCCTTTGAAGAAGATCTCTTGATGGTCGAGCTCGAAAAAGGCCCTGAAATAAGTTTGGGATCAAGCTCGAAATCCCAAA
>JAITJB010000097.1 GCA_031279155.1 Deltaproteobacteria bacterium
CTCTTAGGCGCCAATGGAGCCGGCAAAACTACCACCCTAGCCTCCATTACCGGCCTGGTCACCCCGCACAACGGTAACATCGTTTTCGAGGGGCAGTCCATTTTAGGCGTAAGGCCCGAAGCCTTAGTTAAGCGCGGTCTCATTATGGTTCCTGAAGGCCGCCGCATCTTCCCGGGGCTGACAGTTTTAGAAAACCTAAAGATGGGAGCTTTTCTTAGAACCGATCCGGCAGGCGTGGCCAAAGACCTCGATTACGTCTTCAATCTCTTTCCCATCTTGGGCACAAGATCTAAGCAAACCGGCGGGACCCTCTCTGGCGGCGAACAGCAGATGTTGGCCGTATCCCGGGCCCTTATGGGCCGCCCGAGAGTCTTACTTTTAGACGAACCGAGTTTAGGCCTAGCTCCCCTGGTTATCCGGAGTATTTTTGATATCATCCGGAAAATAAACACCGAGCAAAAAACCACCATCCTCTTAGTAGAGCAAAACGCCAATTTAGCCCTAAACTTAGTCCACCGCGCTTATATCATGACCACTGGCAAAATCACCTTGTCAGGAACGGCCACTGCCCTCTTAAACGATGAAAACGTCCGGCGAGCCTACCTTGGCGGTTAAGGCTGCTTACTAGCGCCATAAGCCCGTTTTCTAAGCCTTTCATAGTTTTTTCTGCCCACTATACCGCGATACTTCCTTCCATGAATGCACCCATAGCCATCTCTCGCTTCCATAAATTTACCCATGGCAGATTTCAAAAAGCCTATAGAAACAAAGCCTACAGAATGGATAGAAAATAAATTGGGAATGGCATTTTCGACTGATTATTTTTTAAATTGGATAGATAAACAGAGCGCTAACCGATCCGTTGTCCAGCGCCGCTTAAAGCTTGATGGAATGCGCTGGAACATCAAGACTGGACAATTCATCATTTCTTTGACGGCTAAGTATAGAAGCGGCCTTTGGGAAAGAGACTTTAGCTTAGTTCGTTTATAACTATTATGGGGTCAAGGGGCGGAACCGCAAGGGTTTCATGGCCTGACCTAGTGAGTAAAAATAAAGTACGGCTTAATAGGCCAAAATCGGTGACTTAAAAAATCTTCATCCCCTGCCCCAAATCACGCTTGACAGCCCCCCTCTAACGTGTCATAGTTAAAATTCAAGGACATATATTTTTCCTCAGCTTTTCCTTTTAATCCAACGAGATCGCCACAGTTAGTAAACGCGACAACCCTAAGAAGGCTTAGCCATAACATAGACGCTCTTTTCTCTGGCTAAGGCGGGCGATTTAATGGATTTCTGAGCCCTCTAAGAACCGCTCAAAAATCAAATCTAGATCATAGATTAATACGATGCTCCCGGTCCAGGAATGTAGCCATTATTAAAGTTACCAAAGCTAACGAAGATATTCTTCGGCTTGATAACTTTTAACAATATAATTGGCATCCTGGATACACTAAAGTTATGGCCAAAAACCTAATGGAAATAAATTTTCCACTCTTTTTTCCCATTATTTATTCGGAGGCATCAAACATGGACGAAACTAAAAAATTACCCTTAGACGTTAAGTCATTTAAGGAGATAATTAATAATAATTATATTTACGTGGATAAGACAGCTTATCTAGCCAACATGATAGCCGATTCCGGCTATACTTGGCTTCTGACTCGCCCAAGGTGCTTTGGCAAATCCTTGACCGTTTCAACCCTTGAGTCCATATTTTCAGGGGAAAAAGATCTCTTCAAAGGCCTGGCCATTGAAAAAATGCTCGACGAAACAAAATACGCTCCCCGCCCTGTCATCCATTTGGATATGAGCCAGGTCGCTACCAACGGCCTTGAGAAGTTTGAAGAGTCCTTGTGGGGGCTAACCTTAGCGGCAGGGAAAAAACACGATCTTGACCTTCCCCTTGATCTTCGAGCCAGTATGCTTCTTGAATATTTAATTCCAGACTGCTCAGAGAAGTATGGCCAAAAAGTGGCTGTACTCATTGACGAATACGACTCCCCGTTGGCCAAACTTATGGATAAGCCGGCTTCGGCGGATAGGGTTCGCAAATCGCTAGCTAAGTACTATACGATGTTAAAAGCCCTCGAAGAGTACATATTTTTCGTTTTTCTGACCAGTACCTCCAAATTAGTTGGAGGCGGGCTATATTCTGGTTTTAACAACTACATTGATATCTCTTTTCAACCGAAATACGGCGCTTTGATGGGTTTTACCCAAGAGGAAATTGAACTCTATTTCGATCGTTATATTGACGAGGCGGCTAAAAGCCAAAAAATGTCCCGGGAAAGTTTATTGAATAAAATGGAGAACTACTATAACGGTTTTTGTTTTGATGCTAAAACTAAGGTTTACAATCCTCATTCAACGCTTTTATTTCTAAAAAATAATACATTTACTAACTTTTGGTTTAAATTTGAAAATCACAAAAAATTAATATCTTTTATGAACGAAAACTCCTTTACGGTTGATCTATTCCGAGGACTAGACGTTTACACTGACAGGATCGAATACCCTTGCCAAAATAGATCCTATGATCCCGCAGCCTATTTCTATCAGTTGGGATATCTTAGCCTTAAACCAAATCAAAGACCTAAGAAAAGTTATTCATCACATGATTATTATGTTTTGGATTATCCCAACATCGAGGCCAGACAGTCCATGGGGCTACTTTTATTGGAGAGCTATTTTCACTCGGCCCAAATAGCCCAGGATATCGGAAAAAGAGTTAAAATCGCGCTATCAGCGAGCGATCACCTTGCGCTGATAGATGAAATGAACCTACTCCTAGCCAATATTCCCAACGCTTCTTTTGTACAGGCTTCGCAGCGACATAATTTGCAGCCAGACGATGTTTTTTATAGTGAGTTATTATCCACGCTTTTCTACTCCATAGCTCTAGACCCCAGGGCCAAAGAGTATGGTCAGTTGGAAAGCTCCGAAAACTCCGAAAGTCCCGGAAGCTCCGAAAGCACCGAAAGCTCCGGAAGCACCAGAAACTCCGAATTCTTTCTCAAATGCGGCGGCCAAACCTGGATTATCGTGATTAAAGTTAACCATAACAAACAAGAAGACCAAAAATTGGCCATTCTGGCCCTTGAGGAGCTACAAGCCAAAGACTACGAGGCCAAATATGAAAATCCCGTGTTACTGGCTCTGGTGGTAAACATTAAAGCGAAGGCCATAACGGCCTGGGCTCTTTCTGGCCAAATCCCGGCGAGAGTCAAAACCCCAAACAAATAGGCCAATACGTGCTAAATGGGAGGAGGCCTTTTTGGCCTCCTCCCATTTTAATGGCCGAAAAAAAACTTTTTTGGCCATAATTTCTGGCGACATTTTTCCTGGCCGTAGCCATTTTCAGCCAAAAAGATCCGCCCTTTCAGCCTTTCCCCAAAAATTCTCCAACCCCTCAAAATGTCGTCCAAGCCAATACTATCCAAGTTGCCATATTATACTATTACTAAGTTTAATAGGCTATATTAAACTGGTAAAAAAGTATTATATTTACATAAAGCCACAGATATCAATCTGGCCACAGTTGACGCTCCGGCCCTTACCTCCTTGGCTAAAAAATTTTTGATGCTTTTGTTTTGGCTTAGTTTATTTGGCTCCTTTTAACCTAGTTTAGGATATGTTAAAATTTTTCTAGACCTTCACCTAACGGTCCACGCGCTTTTCGATAACTGATGCTTTATTAACCGACCCCTGACGCCAAAAAAACTATCTTTGCTACTTTCCCTTGGAGTTTCCCTTGACCCGCCCCCTGACTTACTACATATTGTTTCTCGCGGTTACCTCCCTATCAGTAGCTATGATGGTTTTGGCGCCCTTTTCTCTTTTTGCTCAACAGCCCAAGGTAACCTCCTTAACGCTTATCTCTGGCACGGCCAGCCCTTCGTCAAAGGAGTTAGCCCAACATTTAAGCCGCAGGCTGCCCGAGCTTTTAAAGAAGCCGGTTAACCTCAAATCCCTTCCCAGCGGAACTGGCGTCCCGGCAGCCGGACTTCTGACCCAAGCCCCCGCCGATGGCTCAACTTTGGGTATCTTACCGTTAGAGGCCTCCATAACCCGAATTCTTACTCAATCAACGCCATATCTAGCTAGCGAGCTGACCGGACTTTTAATCCTCTACGAGGAGCCCTATGCCCTAATAGCTAGCTCTCACGCGCCTTTCGATAATCTTTCTCAATTAGCCGCCCAAGCCCAAAAGACGCCTTTAACCTTAGGCTACAATAGCCCCACGGGTCTTAGCCTCCCCATCTTACAAGCCTTATCTGTTTCCAAGCAGATGGGCTTTGAGCTTAAGGCTAAATTTAGTAACGCCCTTACGCCCGAATCCCTCATCAATGATTCAAACATCGATCTAATGCTGGTACCATTATCGGAGACTTTTGGCTTACTCCAAAAGGGAGTTAAGGTGGTGGCGGTCTTAGCCGACGACTTTCAGAGGCAGTGCGCCCCTAATATTGAGAGCCTAAGCGATTTAGGCCTTAAAATTGAGATCCACAACTTTACGGCTATCTACGGCCCGGCCTTTCTTCCCCTAAGGCTCTCGGCTGACGCCTTAGATCACATGCTTGATTTGTTAAATACCCCTGAAGCGAGTGCCATCATGGAGCGCGGTTGCCTTACGCGAACTGACTACAACTCCATTAGCTCACCTATAGCCCTAGCTCAACAATACGAGGCCCATAAGAACTTACTTAAGAGCCTAGGGATGGACAATTAAGCGTGGCTACCGATAATCAACAAGCCCTTATTGTGTCCTTGACCGCCCCAGGGCTCTACGCTCTGAGCGGGGCCCTTACAGCCCATATTGATGGCAACGCCTTCGATAATTTACTTAAAGCTAAAACTCGCGATCCCATTGCCTTTGACTTAAGCGGCCTTACGGCCTTAGATCTCAATGGGGCCGCCCTTTTGCTCTGGCTCAAAGACAGCTTGGGCCAAAAGGGCCGCTCGTTAAGTTTTTCTGAGCCGCCCGAGCCTTTGGCGCCCATCTGGAATTTAGCCCAGAACACCTTGGTCCCGTCTTTACCCAAGCCAAGAGATCCAGGTTTTATCGAGGAAATCGGGCTAGGGGTACTAAGCTTTGTCCAGGATTTGGCCGCCCTAACTTTCTTTTTAGGGGAAATACTCTCGGCCTTATCCGGCTTAATCTTTAGGCCCCACAAAATCCGCTGGGCCTTAACTATGACCACCATTGAACAGGCCGTGGTCAACGCTCTGCCGGTTACGACCTTGGTGTCATTTTTGGTCGGCCTGATATTGGCCTTCCAGTCAGCCATGTTCATGAAGCTCTTTGGCGTGGATATTTTCGT
>JAITJB010000100.1 GCA_031279155.1 Deltaproteobacteria bacterium
CTTATCAGGGTCTTGAGAATTTTTGACAATTTCTTCTAGTTCTTTGGCACGCTTTTTAAGGTTTTCAAATTTGCTAACAGGTGGTTCAATATTAATATAACTAATAACATCTAATAATTTAACATAACTTCCAAATTTCAAAGGGATAGCTTCGCCTAAAACACTAAGATCGCTATCGATAGTAATATTAAGTTGACTATTTGTGTTCTTTGACAAGACTTTAATAGTGAAGTCAGTGGGCTCCGGTCCGGCTTCCGAGATAAGGCCAGGCTCGATAATAAGGTCGTATTGTGAGTTTAGCGGCAGGGGCGAAGTTGGGCTTGCTAAGCAGGTAAGTAGAAAATCATCGTATTGATATTCATAAGGAGCAATGCTAGCTGGAATTTTAAACTCTGGTTGGTCGGAAGAATTAACAAAGAAGGCTCGATTTTCGAAGCTTGAGAGGACGATTTTTTGGTTGAAGGTTATCTTGAAGGTTGGACTAAGAAAAGACTCAGGTGTAGAACCAGAATAATAGTAATCCTGGGTGGCCTTTACAGACGGGAGGGTGATGGTAATAGTTCGGCCTTCATTAAGCGTCTGGCCGCTTAGAGATTTAAGGCCAGCTTTAAGCGTGGCTTTGATATTGAGGCTACCGTAGTATATTTTTTCGGGAATAAAGGCCAAAGTGTACTGATTTAGCCACCTTAAGGTTCCCTCCAAAGGGGGTTCTAGGATAAGTAAATCTTGGTTGACCAAATCGTATTCGCCCAAGCCGACCATTGGTTGGTTAAACATGACGGCTATTTGGCTGAGGCGAGTGGTTGGTCCGTCGGGCAGAAATTGGAGAACTTCCAGATTCCCAAAGGTTGGTTGATTAGGATCTGGCAGTGAAGCTTTTGGAGGGTTATTTAAACTTTCTGAAACGATAGGTTCTGCTTGAGCTGTTGCGGCAGTTGTTTCAGCGGGTTTGGCCGCTTCCTTAGGCTGGGAATCGTTGCAGCTAGCTATGGATAAAATTAATAAAAGAATAATTAAATAGCTAATTTTGGGGAGCCGTTTCATATTATACCAACCTAGGAAGGGTAGAGTTAAGGCGGCCCAAAAAAAGTAGGCCGCCTGAGAAAAAAAATTCCAGCTTAGTTGCCAGAGTCAATAATAATAGCTGCGAAAACAAGAGGGGTCGTGCCAGAATTGACCAAGCCGTGGCTTTCACCTTGACGACATAGGGTCACGTCGCCAGAGGAAACCTGGTATTCCTTGTGGTCGGTGTCGGTAAAAACGCCCTGACCCTCGAGGATGAAAAATAATTCTTCATCGGTTTCGTGAATGTGATAGCCCAAGGACGAGCCAACCGGGATAGTGTTGATGGCCGCCATGGCAACTCTTGTTGAGGCCGGGCGGGATTTGGGGTTGATATAGTGAACATGGGAAACGTGGCCCAATCCACCCTTGGCTTTTTCGGTAATGCTTCTGGCAGCTTGCTCACTGGTGATAAGCATGTAGAGATCCTCCCTTAAAAATGACGATGGCCTAAGCCTGAAACTTTGCTTTAATGGGCTTTAGCGGGGCCCAAGCGCTGACTAAGTTCCACCTGGCTTTAGGCGTAAGACGCCTGATGTGTATTAAATTTTAAATGGAACGACCGTCAAAGACGACTTTTCTATTATAGGACGAATCTATGGGCTTGTGGGAAAAAAAACTGGATCTGTTGCAAACCGCTTAAATGCTAGATCTGGCGAAAATCGGTCAATGGAGTAATTTGTTTTCGCTCAGCAAACCCTTAGCCGGCCATGAGTTTAGAGCAAAATTTTTAGCCCTGCCAAAAAAGGGGAAAAAAAAATGCCAAAATTTGCCTAAAAAATGACTCGCCAATAAAAAACGGTCGAAATTTTTTAAAAGCGAAGGATCGTTAGTTTTGGCAGCGGCAAAAAAGATTTAGTAATTTAACTATGTTACCGACTAACATTTGTTCAAAAAAGCTGTTAAAAAAAATTTTCGAAAATATTTGCGATCCCCCCTTGATTTCCACCTCAAGGGTGTTTATATTATATTTGCAAGCGGGAGAGTCCGGAGGGAAAACCCAAAGGTCAAACCAACCACTTGTTATATTTTGTTCGATTGATTTTTAATTTAGCCTTTTTTGGGACGTAAGAGCTTATTTTAGAGAGCTAAATTCTTCTTTTCAATTGATTTTCTGACTATGGCGCGTAAGGCCGAAACAAATTCGGCGCGCTATTTTAGTCTTTTAAAGGCTGCGCTAACAGGCGTTAGTCAAAAAAAAATCCGAACTTATTTCGGAGGTAAAATTACCAACACCCATATCAGCTTCACGCTGATATCCTGCCTAATATATAACTGCACATTAACCAATCTTTATACAGTCGGGGTACTCCCCGGCACCTGCCTCACCAGCGGCGGCTATCACAAAAAGGTAGCCGCCGCCTTTCTTTTTACTGTTAGCTAATACTAAAGCGTATTTCGCCATCAACAATGGTTTTAATAACCTGACCTGTTAGGCGGCGACCATCGAAGGGCGTGTTGCGACTTTTAGATTTGCCTTGTTCGGCTTTAAAAATATATTCCCGGTTGGGATCGACTATGGTCAGATCGGCCGGGGTTCCGGGCTTAAGAGTTCCTCCGGGGACAGATAAAATTTTAGAGGGGTTAGTGCTCATTAGTTCCACGAGTCTAGCCGGAGTAAGACCTGCGGTCTTAATGAGCTCAAAAATTAGGGAAAAAGAGGTCTCTAAGCCGATGACGCCGAAAGCGGCGTCGCCAAATTCCATATCCTTTTCCAAAACCGAGTGCGGCGCGTGATCGGTTGCGATTGCGTCGATAGTGCCGTCAATTAAGGCCTCTCTTAAAGCCAATAGATCATTTTGAGTTCTTAAAGGCGGCTTCATTTTAAGATTGGTGTCGTAGCCGCCAACCCCAAGATTATGAGGATTTTCGCCAGCAAGGTGGCGGTCGGTTAAGTGTAAATAATGGGGAGCAGTCTCACAGGTAACAGGTAATCCTTCGGCTTTAGCCCGCCGAATCAATTCTAAACTTAGAGCGGAAGAAACGTGACAGATGTGGAGAGGTTTTTTAGTTAGCCTAACTAAGGCCAGATCGCGGAAAACGGCTATCTCTTCTACTTCGGCTGGTTGACCGGATAAGCCAAGTCTAGTTGAGATAGAGCCCTCATGAATGAGCGAGCCTAAGGCTAAAGTTGGCTCTTCAGCGTGGGTTAAGGGAAGTAAGCCGCAGACAAAAGCGTAGTCTAAAATCCTACGCATAACGGCGGCGTCGGCAACCCAAGAGCCGTCATCGGTGACGGCCTTAGCGCCTGCGGACTTAAGATCGTCGTACTCTGATAATTCCCGGCCCTCGCGCCCGCGCGTCATGGCGGCGCTCTGGTATAGGCGGGCCCCCTTAACATTTTTAGCCCGGCTTAAAATGGATTCGACCAAAGAGGCCTGGTCAACAGGGGGGCTAGTGTTGGGCATGGCTAAAACAGCCGTAAAGCCGCCGGCAGCTGCGGCTAAAAGCCCTGATGAGATATCTTCTTTGTATTCTTGGCCAGGGTCCCTAAGGTGGACGTGGAGATCGATGAGGCCAGGTAGGACCCAAAGACCGTCACAATTGATCTGGTCGCGATCTGAAGTTTCAATGGATCCTGCTCTCTCTACGGAGGCGATAAAGCCGCCCTCGATGAGCAAATCAGCCTTCTGATCCAACCCTAAGAGGGGATCTATGATGCGGCCATTTTTTATGACCATGGGTTTGGCGGGCATATTTAACTCCTATTAGGAGATGGGTTGGGTATTAGGCTGACGGAGGGCCATCTTGACTATCTTAATAATCGCGACGTTCTTGACGTTCGGAATTATCGACTAATAGATATAATAAGGCCATGCGTACGGCTACGCCGTTGGTCACCTGCTCTAAGATAACTGACTGCGGGCAGTCGTAGATCTCCGGGGTCATTTCAACCCCTTGGTTGACTGGCCCTGGGTGGAGGATCAGGCAGCCGGGCTTAGTTAAGGTCATGCGTTGGCTATTTAGGCCGTAAACCCTGGCGTACTCCCGGGCCCCGGGAAAAAGGCGACCGGATTGACGTTCAAGTTGGATGCGGAGCATGATGACGACGTCGGCTCCCTCTAAAGCCGGCTCAGGGCGATTGAAGACGCTTACGCCATACTCATCGGCTAAGCCGCCGACCATCATCGAGGGCGGTCCGGCGACGGAAACCTTAGCCCCTAAGGTCCTAAGCCCGATCATGTTGCTCCTAGCCACCCGACTATGGGCGATATCGCCGATAATAGCTACCTTAAGTCCCTCAACGCGGCCCAAACTTCGGCGGATGGTCAGAAGGTCTAAGAGGGCTTGAGTGGGGTGGGCATGGGCGCCATCGCCAGCGTTTAAGACCGGAAAACCTAAGCGGCGGCCTAAATAGGAGGGAGCGCCGGAGGCTGAGTGCCTTATGACCAGAGCGTCAGGGCGCATGGCTTCAATGTTGCGGGCGGTATCTAAAAGGCTTTCGCCTTTGG
>JAITJB010000137.1 GCA_031279155.1 Deltaproteobacteria bacterium
CGGGAAAAGCCCCAAGAGATTTGAGGGCTTGGGAAAAGTAGGCCGCACAAAATTGGCTGGTTTTGCGGCTTACGGCCAAATAGCTGTCGCTATCAGGGCGGTTGGGGCTTTTTTCAGCGCAATGGCTCATAGCTTGGTTTAGGCTCTTCCAGATATCATCGTAGGAAGGAATCGAGTCGCTTAAGGCGCTGTTGGCAATCCCCCTAAATTCTCCTTCGATCCAAAAGCGCTTGCCCTCGAAGGGATAGAGGGGGAGGTGTAAGCGCCCCCAAGGGTTATCGCCTGCGAGCGATTCAAAATTTATGTTGACCCCGCCTTGATAAAGGCAGCCTATGGCTTCAAATAGACTTAACCATTCGCTTGAGCCATATCTTAAGCTCACGGCCCACTGAGCGTTTTGGTTCAATAAACTACGGCCAAACGAGGTTAGGATGGGGGCAGGTCCTATCTCTAGGAAAACCCTAGATTCGATGGCCTTTGCGGCCAAAAACCCGCTATTGAAGCGTACGGTCCGGCGCAGGTGTTCTAGCCAGTATTCGGGCTTACTAATCTCGCCCACGCCGGCTAAGGCCCCGGTTAAATTTGAGACGATAGGCGTCTTTGGTTCTTGGTAACTAACTTTGGACGCCGCCTCAAAAAACTTATCCATGATGGGATCCATTAATTTTGAGTGAAAAGCGTGGGAGACCTGTAGTTTTTTTAGCCTTAGGTTATTTTTTTGGCCTATAGCCGTTATCTCATCGATGGCCTCAATGGGCCCGGCTAGGACAACTTGATTTGAAGTGTTGACCGTTGCGATATCGAGCTTAGAATTTAAGCCATTAGCCTCTAATAAGTCTTTGACCTCAGATTCTTCTTTTAAAATAGCTACCATTGAGCCGCCGGGAGGAAGAGTACTTATAAGTTTTCCCCTGGCGCAAATGAGGCCTATAGCCTCTTGTAGGTCAAAGACCCCGGCCAAAGTAGCGGCTACATACTCGCCCACGCTATGACCTATGAGTACCGAAGGGCTTACGCCCAAATCCCGCCACATTTGGGCCAGAGAGTATTCCAGGCAAAAGAGAGCTGGTTGGGTATATTGGGTGTTATCTAAAAAGCTTTCTTTTGATTTTTGCCACATGACATCTAATAGAGGCGTATCTAGATACTGGTCAGACAATCTGGCGCAGTTATCTAAGGCTCTCTTAAAGACCGGCTGGTTATCATAGAGCTCCCGGCCCATGCCGGTTCTCTGGGACCCTTGGCCGGTAAATAAAAAGACTGGTTTTACGGATTGCTCTTTATCGAGTTGCCCCGAAAAATCCTCTCTCTTTAGGCATTCTTCAATAGCCCCTATAAAGTCTTTGGCCTTTGTTTCGGTAAAGGCCGCCCGATACCTTCTATGGGCTCTGCCGATCTGACTGGTATGGCAGAGAGCCGAAATATCTAAGGTCTCGCTATGCTCCAAAAGAAAATTTCTGTAGCGACCTAAGAGCTCTTTTAAGGCCGTTTGGCTGTTAGCTGAGACGACTAAAAGGTTATTGGCTCTTTGAGCCTCTCTAGGCTTAAGATCCGGCGCCTCTTCTAAAACCATGTGGGCGTTTGTGCCGCCCACGCCAAAGGAGCTGACGCAGGCTCTTCTGGGCCGCATATTTTCTGGCCAAGAAACTAGCTTGTTATTTACATAAAAAGGGGAATCAGAAAAATTTATGCGGGGATTGGGCTTTTCAAAATTTACTGTCGGAGGGATCTTCCCCTCCTTAAGGCTCAACACGGCCTTAATCAGACTGGCTACGCCGGCGGCCACCTCTAGGTGGCCGATGTTACTTTTAACCGATCCAATGGCGCAGTAACCCTTTTGGGGATTATGCTCGGAAAAAACCCTAGATAAGGCTTCCACTTCCAAGGGATCGCCCAAATAGGTGCCGGTGCCGTGAGCCTCAACAAAGGCGATGGTTTTGGCGTCAATTCCGGCCATGTTCATGGCCTCGGTGATGACCTCGCTCTGGCCCTCTAAAGAAGGCGCGGTATAGGCGACCTTTGACCATCCGTCATTGTTTAAGGCCGAGCCCCTGATGACGGCGTAAATCGAGTCGCCGTCATCTATGGCTTCCTTAAGCCTCTTAAGGAGGACCACGCCGACGCCGTTACCGGAGACAATGCCTTCAGCTTTAGCGTCAAAAGGTCGGCAGTGTCCATCGGAGGAAAAGATCATGCCCTCTTGGAAATAATGGCCGTGCCTTTGGGGGATATCCACGCCTGAGGCCCCGGCTAAAGCTAAGTCGCACTGCTCACTAAGTAAGCTTTCGCAGGCTAGATAGACGGCCACCAATGAGGTAGAGCAAGCGCACTGGAGATTAAAACTCGGTCCCTTTAAATTGAGCTTATAGGAGACTCTGGTGCAAAGGTGATCGCGATCGGTCCCGACATGACTTTGCATAAAGCGGGCCGTCCCGTATTTACTTAAATCAGCGCTCATAAAGTTAACGTAATAGGTGCTCATGCGGGTGCCGCCGTAGACGGCGATGGAACCAGGGTAGGTATAGGGGTTATAGCCGCCATCTTCTAAGGCGTGATAGCAGGTCTCCAAAAAGAGGCGCTGCTGCGGATCAATGTACATAGCTTCCGTGGGGGTGTAGCCGAAAAACTCAGCGTCAAAGAGCTCCTCATCTTTCATCAGGCCTACGGCCTTAACGTAGTTGGGATCGCTTATGGCGGCTTCATCAATACCAACTTCCCTTAGCTCTTCGTCGGTCAGAAAAGTGATGGATTCTTGGCCAGCGGCTAAATTACGCCAAAATTGGGCGATATTTTCGGCGCCAGGCAAGCGTCCGGCCATGCCGACAATAGCCACCGTTGTTTCAACGTTCAGTTGAGAGGGATATTTCACGTTCTTCTCCTTGATTTTGATCTATTGGCTTAACCCGGCGGTTTTGCCGGCGCAAGGCCCGGTTGGCCCCGCGCTCAAGTGACGGCGCGCTCTGGCTGTTTTGGGCTAAATAGCTCCCTAGAGATCTTATGGTGGCGTGCTCAAGGAGCTTAATAAGTGGGATGCTTTGTCCGATCTGGCTTTCCAGCTGGCTTTGGACGGCGACCAGATCGAGCGAGCTTAAGCCCATCTCAAAGAACCTACTTTCCACGCTCAGATCGTCTCGCCCCAAAACGCTACTTAAAACTTGGGCGATGGTCTTTTCCATCTGCGTTTCGGCGCCGACAATGACCTTTTGGCTCTTAAAATCGTTTAGGGAATTTTTTAAAGCTTCCCGGTCAACTTTGCCCGTAGCCGAAAGAGGGAGCTTTGGTAGGATAACGATAATCTGAGGCGCCATATAGCTTGGCAGCGTACTATTTAGCCACAAAAGCAGATCGTCTTTACTTTGGTGCTCATAGCCCTCTTTTAAACTTACGAAGGCCGCCAGTACTCGGTTAGATTTTTCCTCGCCGGCGGCTAAAACCAAAGCTTGATTTACGGCTGAATGCTCTAGAAGCTGGCTTTCGATTTCACCTAACTCTATGCGGTAGCCGTTAATCTTAACTTGCTGATCGCGGCGGCCTAAGAACTCTATCTCGCCATCAGCCATATAGCAGCCCAGATCTCCGGTAGCGTAGAGATCTTCGCCGGTTTGAGGGTGGCGAACAAAAGATTTAGCCGTCTTTTGGGGATCGTTTAGATAGCCCTTGGCTAAGCCTAGGCCGCCTATGTGGAGCTGACCGGGAACGTAATCTGGGCAGTCGCGGCCATAATTATTTAGAACAAAAAAGCTCTGGTTCGTTAAAGGTCTGCCGTAGGGAATACTTTTCCACTCAGGCTTAACCTCTTTGACTTCGTGGTAATTGGACCAGATGGAAGCTTCCGTGGCCCCGCCTAAACTAAAGATTCTAGCCTCCGGAAAAAGGTTACTTACCCGTCCGGGAAGATTTATGGGAATCCAATCGCCGCTTAAAAGGACGTTTTTAAGGCTCAAATCACTTAAACGCTCTCGCCGCTCTAAGTAATCGACCAGCATCTGCATCAGTGAGGGCACGGTATTCCAGGTTGTGACCTTATGCTCACCTAAGAGGCTTATCCAATGGGACGGCTCTAAGCGCTTTAAAACGCTTGGAATGACTAAAGCCCCGCCTGAGCCCAAAAGGCCAAAAATATCCCAAACTGATAGATCGAAAGTAAAGCGCGAAAGAGCTAGCCCCCGGTCATTTGGGCTTAGGTCTACCAAACTGTTTACGGCTAAAATGGTATTTAGAGCGCTAAAATGCCTTATCATGACGCCCTTAGGTTGACCGGTTGAGCCTGAGGTATGAATGACGTAGGCCAGATCGTCGGAATCTACCAGTCTTCTTTGGCCGTCAAAATCGCCACAACTCTCTTGGCTGATTTCATCTATGGCTAAGATTTTTAGGCCGCCGGGCCAGTTTAGATTTTGGTGACGCTTGTGGGTTAAGACTATCTTGGCTCGGCATTGATCTATTAGGTAGTCGAGGCGTTTTTTGGGGTTATTGGCTTCCATATGTACGTAAGCGCCGCCAGCGCTTATGACGGCTAGAGCTGAAATGGTCTCAAAGCGGCCGCCATCGGTGACAACTGGAATCAAATGGCCCTTACGGCAGCCATTTTTAATTAAACTTTTAGCTACGGCTTCAACCTTTTGCCCCATCTCTAAGTAAGATAACTGACCAAATTCATC
>JAITJB010000157.1 GCA_031279155.1 Deltaproteobacteria bacterium
AAAAGGTGTTCGCGCTTGGGTTCTAAGTGGATGTCAGAGGCATGTCCCTCAAAGGCTTCGGCGAAAAGTAAGTCGATGAGGTTTTTAATGTGCTGGTCGTCGTCAGAGATTTCGTTGGCGTTTTTAAGTTTGACGTATTGCTCAAGGTTACTTACGTCAACGCCCGTGCGGGAGCCGCCTTCAAACTGCCCGGTGGCGCCTTGGACAGAGGAGCTGAAGGCGTAGATGTCGCTGACCAGTTTTTTGATGTTGCTCTGGCTTAAAATGACCGGCTGAATGGCGTGATTGACCACCCGGCGGACGTCGTCGAGTACGGCTTGGCAGAAAGGGTGCCGCACGGCCACGGCCAGGGAGTTGCCCTCAAGACCTAAGGGCAGAACTAAGTGGCGGGTGGCAAAGGAGCGCGGAAGTAGCGAGGTTATGTACTCTAAGTCCAGCTCGCGCTGCTCAACTCGCCGGTAAGGTAGGTTACTGTCCTTGGCCATCAAGCGGGCGATGACGTCGTCATCAATGAGGCGGCCTTCGGCCTGACCAACTAAAGGTAACCTCAGGCTAGTCACAAAATCCAAGGGATCGGTTGGGGCTTGGCTCTGGGGCTGGCCGCCGACCTTAGATCGGCCTCTAGATTTACTCAAGGAATCCTGGTAGCCGTTCTTGATGGTCTCTGATTGCTGACGACCTATGAGGCCAGCGTGCAACAAAAGCCCCAGGATATACTCAACGGAAAATTTTCTGTTGGGAACGGCTTGACTCATTTTCTATTTTAAGCTCCGGATCTATGGAATTGTGGCAAGTGTGAATGATATCATACCTGAGCCTTTTGGACCAAAATGCTTTTGCCAAGACCTTTCGTAAGACCTTTTGCAAGATCTTTCCTAAGACCTTTTAAAAAGCGCCTTTAGGTAGTCTCAAGTAAGCCGACGTCATTCGATGTCGCCTTAGGAGATAGGAGTACTTAAGACTTATGGAAACCAAAAAACAAATTAATAGTTTTCTTAAAGTAGCCATAAACGCCGCTACGGTCGGATCTGACATCCTACTTAAAGGATTCGGGCGCAAACTTAAAATTAAGCTTAAAGGCCCGACCGATCCGGTCACTGAGCGGGATCTAAAGTCAGAGAAAGCTATCAGGAAAATAATATCAAAAAATTTTCCTGACCATTCCATCTTAGCCGAAGAAGGCGACTACGTCCAAGGGTCTTCACTTTACCGCTGGTATATTGACCCCTTAGATGGAACGGCCAACTACATCCACCAAAATCCCTATTTTGCCGTCTCCATTGGCTGCGCCAGGGTGGAGCCGGATAAACCCCCCGAGATGTTAGCCGGGGTAGTCTTAGCCCCGGTCTTAAGAGAGATGTTCTGGGCCACAAAGGCTGGCGGGGCTTTTAGCCATAGGGTCATCGGCGAGGAGGCTATCAAAAGGAAGCTTAAAGTCAGCTCCGTAGATAATCCCATCGAGGCCTACGCCTCTGTGGGGCACCCTTATGAATTCCATCAAAAACCCATGGAGTTTTTGGACCCCATTAAAAGGCTCTGCCGTAAACTAGGCGGGATCAGGCACAATGGGTCAGCGGCCTTGGATCTATGCGCTGTGGCCGCTGGACGATCGGAGGCTTATTTTGAGGCGAATTTAAAGCCCTGGGACGTGGCGGCAGGGATAATCATCGTAAATGAAGCCTTAGGGGTCGTAACCGATCGGGCGGGCGCTACCTATCAGCTGGAAAGCGGGAGCGAGCTATTGGCCAGTAACCAGGCCTTGGCTAAGGAATTTGTGGCTATCCTAAATTCTGAGGACAAATAAAAGATCGAAAAAAGAAAAAAAAGAAAGAAGAAAAATGGCCAACAGTCAGATCCAATCAAAACCCCGGCTAAGCCGGGGTTAGGGATCTGAAATTTTCGGCCAAGGACTTACTTTTAAAAGAGTCCCAGACCGGCCAGTTCCTCACCGGCCAGGATTCGGTCGATGTCTAAAAGGATCTTAACGCCTTTACCGATTTTAGCCATGCCAAGGATATACTCGGTATTGAGCCGTGAGCCGAAGGCCGGCGCGGCCTCGATATCGTCGGCCTTGATGTTGACGACTTCTGAGACCAAATCAACGACAATGCCGATGTGGATAAACTTTTCGTGATCTGAGCCCACCGAGACTACGATGATACTGGTGCGTTCGTTGTACTCAGCTTCGCTCATGGCAAACTTAAGCCTCAAATCGACGACAGGGATGACCTTGCCGCGGAGGTTAATGACGCCCTTAACAAAGCTCGGGGTTTGGGGCACGGTACGGATGGGCATCATACCGATGATTTCCCGGACTTTGAGAATACCGATACCGTATTCCTCGTTGGCTAGGGAGAAAGTTAAAAATTTGCCTTCCTGTCCGGCGGCCCTGCCTTTGTTAGGTTCGGGCAGGTTTTTAGCTGAGTGAGAAGTGCTCATAAAGTATATCTCCGGGCAGTGGATTAACCGGGCGTGCTTAAAAGCCGCGATTCCGGGGGCTGTCTAATATGGGTGGTAAATAAGAAATAATTTTCGCTATCACTTGCCAGATTTTAGGCTCGGGCCAGCGGGATATTATAAGCGAGAAAGTATAAATCTCGGCTAAAAGACTATTACCCGCCCCTAAAAAAAATCTGGAAGAGGGATACTTAGGTAGCCGTAAAGTTACCCAACCGGATGATTACCCGGTACCAAGGATATTTTAAACCTTTTGTTCTTTAAAGTCCAGAGCCAAAACAGCCCGTTTAGAAGGTCAATTTTTCTTTTTTTAAGATATTATCAGTGATGTGGAATATTCTTTGACCGATGGTGACTGAAATTAGGCTTGTAGCTATGTTTGGGCCGATGGTTTTGGGGCGTTAAGGAAGTAAGAAAGGCTAAGGTGGCCAGCCAAAATGAAGGCGGGCCACCCAAGGTTGGGGGTTTTTTTTGGCTAAGTTAATCTGGCCGTGGTGTCAATCTGGCCGCAGCGTCAATCTAGCCAAGACTTAGAGGGTTGCTCCTCCGATGGGTCGACTGCAGGCACAAAGTACCCCCGTTTGGAGGGCGTCGAGGACTCTCAGGGCCTCCTCCGGATTTCGGCCGACCGATAGCGTGTTTACGGTCACATGCTTGATTGTGTTTTCCGGGTCAACTATGAAGGTCGCTCTGAGAGCCACCCCGGCTTCTTGGTCGCGAATGCCGAGTTGGTCTATAAGCGAGCCTTTTGAGTCAGAAAACGACCAATGGCCAAGGCGGTTAAGGTCTTTGTGATCCCTACGCCAGGCTAGCTTGACGAACTCATTGTCAACTGAGCCGCCCATTAAAACGGCGTTGTGTTCCTCAAAATCCTTAACTAGCTTGTTGTAGCCTACGATTTCCGTAGGGCAGACGAAGGTGAAGTCTTTGGGGTAAAAGTAGATGACTTTCCACTGGCCAGGAAAGGACTTTTCCGTGATGGTCTCAAAGGCCGAAATTTCGTTTTCGGTCGGTTCATTAAACCCGGGTTTAACGCCAACGACCTGAAAGCTCTCTAGCTTGTCGCCGACACCTTTCATAAAATCTCCTTATAATTGGTTTCGATCGACCGGATATTGACGGGACTTTAAGTCAAACCGGCGGTCTATGGTGGCCTGGCAATGAGGGGGACTTTGGGAGTGTAAAAAGTTAGGACAAAATTTTAGGCTACGGGCTTATGAGCCCAAAGGAGCATAACCGCCCCGAAGGTATAGACTCTAAAGCCCATCTCAGTGAAACCTGCCTCTGATAGCTCATCAATGAGCCTACCAGGGTCGGGAAAGTTAACGATGGAGCGGCCCAAATAGCTGTAGGCTGAGTGGCTGCTGCCAAAAACTACGGAGGCTAGATAAGGGACAGCCGTCAGAAGAAGCCGCTTGTATAAGCCGGACCACCAGGGCCTAGGATCGAAGAAGAGCTCTAAAATCAAAAATCGACCCCCGGGTTTTAGAGTATCATAAACCTGGTGATAAAAATACCTTCGATCCGCGATGTTTCTTAAGCCAAAGGATATGGAGACGGAATCAAATCGATTATGACCTAAGCCAGGGTTCATGGCGTCGCCTAGGATTAGAACGGGCTGGCGATCACCTGAATTTGCTTGGCTAGTTTTTTTTATAAGATCTTCGGCTACCTTGAGCATGGGGGCTGAGAAGTCTAGGCCCACCAATTTGGCCTTGGGGTGGTACTTGGCTATGGATATAAGCTGCCTCCCAGTACCAGTGGCTAGATCTAAAAATTCCCCATAGGGATCGAGCGCCAAAAGGCGTCGCGAAAGGGCGTCGCGCCAGAAGTTGTCGCGGCCTAAGGTTAGAACTAGATTTAAAAGGTCATAGCGAGGAGAAATCTCCTCAAACATCGTCCTGATGGCCTCTTCAAAGGCCTTGATTTTAGCCGGCGTGTCCATTGGCTTCACTTAAATTAGCAGTCCATGACGTCGCGGGCTGCCGTTAAATTGGCCCTGACCAGGTCGGCGCCGGCTGAAATGAGAGCCTCTTGGGTAGCCCCGCCCTGGAGAAGCCCTAAGGCTTTAACGCCGGCGTTTCTGGCGCAGGTCATATCCGATAGCGAGTCGCCTACGTAGAGGGATTTTGACGAATCAACACCCAACTGCTTTAGGACCGTTAAAAGCATGTCGGCTTCGGGTTTGGGCCTAGGGACGTCACTGGAGCCGACGGCCGTATCGAAGTATTTGGCGATGTCAAGTTTTACTAAGTCGTGCCATGGGTTAATGCGGTT
>JAITJB010000198.1 GCA_031279155.1 Deltaproteobacteria bacterium
TGGGAGGCTTGGGGAACTTAGGCCGTCTAGAGGATGGGAGGTTTTTGTTGGCTTGGGGAGGCTTAAGGCTAATTTTTTTGGTCATGTTTTTTTTGGCCAAGTTTTTTTGGCTTTACAAAAAATTTACCTTTCCAAAACGGTTATTTGGCCGAGAGAGGGTATTATCGACCAGAGTGAGGTTATATATGAGAGCTCCAAGGCTTCAAAATAGGATCTTTAAAGGCGTATGTTTCATAGCTTCCGTGAGCATTCTCTTAGTCGTAGCCTTAATGATCATAACTTTAGTGGTCGAGTCCATGCCGGCCCTCAAGCGCTTTGGTTTTTTCAACTTTTTAACATCGGCTCAGTGGAACTACTCTAAAGATATCTACGGGGCCTGGCGTCCCTTGGCCGGCACCTTACTGACTACGGGCTTGGCTATGATCGCCGCCGTCCCGGTAGCGGTGGGTACGGCCATCTTTTTAACTGAACTTTGCCCCTCGCGCCTTAGAAGCTCCATTGCCACGGCCTTAGAGCTTTTATCGGCCATACCTAGCATCATCTATGGCATGTGGGGTCTTTTGGTTTTAGCTCCCTTTCTAGAGACCTGGTTTCAGCCTATTATTGGGCAAACTTTTGGTCATCTTCCCACTATCGGCAGCTTTTTCCATACACCCTTAGCTGGCGGCGTCAACATCTTTACGGCTTCCATGATCTTAGCCATCATGATACTGCCCTTTGTCACTTCGATTACCCGCGACGCCTTCAACCAAGTTCCAGCTGTCCTTAAGGAATCTTCTTACGCTTTAGGGGCTACCCGCTTTGAGACCATCTATAAGGTGGTCATACCCTTCACCCGCATGGCCATCACCGGCGGGGCGACCATTGCCATGGGCCGGGCTTTAGGCGAGACCATGGCCGTAGCCTACGTCATCGGTAACCGCCACGCGGCTTTGGATTCCATTTTTTCACCCTACACGACCATTACCTCAGTTATGGCCAATGAATTTAACGAAGCTAGTGGTTTACGTTTATCGGTCCTCTTTGCCCTGGCCTTAGTCCTTTTTGTGGCCAACTTTGTCGTATTAATGATATCTAAAAGACTTATGGGGAACCCAAGGTGAACAAGCTCGGCCGAAGAAAGCTCAAAAACTTCCTGGCCTTATCCATCTCCAGCCTCTGCGCTGCCGCCGGTTTAGCCATACTTTTTATAATTTTGTATGATGTCTTAAAAGAGGGCCTAAAATCATTTTCCATTCATCTATTTATCAGCGACCCGGCCCCGCCCAACAGGGGGCTATCGGGCGGTCTTAAGGGGGCTTTTTTGGGTCAGGGACTTCTGACCTTAGCCGCCACCGTTGTCGGCGTCCCCTTGGGGGTCTTAGGCGGCACCTTTTTGGCCGAGTATGGCCGAAATAGCCGGTTTTGTAGATTTTTAAGCCGCCTGTGCGATATGGCCGTCTCCATCCCCTCCATCGTCATAGGGACCTTTGTCTACGCCATCTTGGTTTTGCCGCTTGGAGGCTTTAACGGTTGGGCCGGATCGACCGCTTTGGCCATCATAATTTTACCGGTCGTCATCAGAACTACTGAAGAAATGATGACCATGGTGCCTTGGACCCTCAGGGAAGCGGCCTTCGCCTTAGGGGCGCCCTATCACAAGGTTATCACCTCTATTGTTTGGCGAGCCTCAATTAGCGGGATATTTACCGGTATCCTCTTGGCCATTGCTAGAATCGCTGGCGAAACGGCCCCGCTACTATTTACCTCGTTTAACAGTAACTATTTTAGGCTAAGTTTTAACGAGGCCGTACCCTCACTTACGGTAAGCATCTATCAATACGCCGCCTCTCCCTACGAGGAGTGGATCTCTTTGGCCTGGGCGGCGGCCCTGGTGGTGACGATTTTGGTTTTAATATTAAATATCATCGGTCGAGTACTGATTAAAATACGGATTGGCGGTTGATCTCTATGGATTCACGGGACAAGACCACCGATTTGTTGGTGGTTAACAATCTAAACTTCTATTACGGCAACAACTTGGCCTTAAGCGACGTCTCGATGCCGGTTAAGAAAAACTGCATCACCAGCTTAATCGGGCCCTCTGGCTGCGGCAAGACCACGCTCTTAAGGTGCTTTAACCGCATGCATGATTTGTATCCTAAAAACCGCTACGAGGGCCAGATAGTCTTCGATGGCCACAACATCTTAGATAAGTCCCAGGACCTAATTAAGTTAAGGGGCCGCATCGGTATGGTCTTCCAGAAGCCCACGCCCTTTCCCATGAGCATCTTCGATAACATCGCCTACGGCCTGAGGCTTAACGATATCAGTAACAAGAGCGTTTTAGCCGATAAAGTTGAGAAAGCTTTAAAACAGGCGGCTTTGTGGGAAGAGGTCAAAGATAGGCTCAAGCAAAACGCCGCCGGTCTCTCTGGCGGTCAGCAGCAGAGACTTTCCATCGCAAGGACGCTAGCCGTGGATCCGGAAGTTATCTTATTAGATGAATCGACCAGCGCCTTAGATCCGGTTTCCACGCAAAAAATAGAAGATCTCCTAGCCGAACTCAAATATGAGGTGACCATCATCGCCGTCACTCACAATATGCAACAGGCGGCCAGGATTTCCGATTTTACGGCTTTGATGTATATTGGAAAACTGGTTGAGTTCGATGAAACCGAGACCATTTTTACCAAACCTGCCAACAAGATGACTGAGCAATACGTGACGGGACGCTTCGGCTGAAAGCCCATAAAGTTTTTTTGGCTAACTAGCGATTCTAAGGTCCGGGAGCGATCATGCCGACTATTACCAAAGAAATTAATGCGATTAGGGCAAAAGTAGCCTTAATGTGCGATTTAATGTCTAACATGTTTAACCACAGCATCTTGGCTCTGCGAAAGCAAGACCAGGCCCTAGCTCGCCAAGTCATCGGACGCGACAGCCAAGTTGATGAACTAGAAACGGAACTCGAAGATCTCTGCCTTAGGTTTTTGGCCCGTTTCGCGCCCAAAGCTTCCGAACTTAGGTACGTGGTGGCCGTAACCCGCCTAGTTTCCGATCTAGAGCGCATCGCTGACCACGCAACCGTCATCTGCCGCGAGGTCTTAGCTCATCACCTGGCCCCCATAGTAGCTTCTCTCCCTAAGCTGAGCCAGATGACCGATCTGACCTCTAACTTAGTTGAGAGATCTGTTACCGCCCTCTTTGCCTTAGACGACGCGGCTTACCTTCAAATTGGCGCTGAAGACCACTTAGTTGGCGACTTACAAAGCGAGCTAAATAGCCAACTCATAAGTAAACTCTCCACCGACCATGACTCAGCCTTAGAGATTGTCTCAATCGTCAACGTCATTCGCAGGGTCGAGAGGGTTGCCGATCACTCCAAAAACATCGCCGTAATGATACCTTACATAACCCGGGGCGAACTTCTTCGCCACCGCCCGGAGACGCCTAGCGATGATGATACTCATGATTGAGGATGAGGCCGCCTTAAGGGAGGTTATCAGCTACAACCTGACAAGAGAAGGCTACCAGGTCACGGCCTTAGATAATGCCAACGACGCTTTGATAGTGGTGGAAGACTGCCCGCCAGATCTTATACTGCTCGATCTCATGCTGCCTGGCCTTCAGGGGCTCCAGTTTCTCGATATTTTCCGGCAAAAAAACCAAACTACGCCGGTCCTCATCATCTCGGCCCGCAACACCGAAGATGACGTCATCAGGGCCTTAGAGCGCGGGGCCGACGATTACTTGGCCAAACCCTTTACCATCAAACTCTTGGAAACCAAGATTAAGGTGGCCTTAAGGCGGACCTACGAGCGGCCTGAGTCCGAGCTCTTAGCCAACAGCGGGGTCAGTATTGATATGAACGCCCACCGGGCCCTGTTAGACGATACCGAGATAGTTTTAACCCAAAAGGAATTCGATCTCTTAGCCCTCTTTATCCGCAAACCCGGTAAGGTCTTCACCCGCAACCAACTTTTAAACATGATTTGGGGTTATGATAACGATTTTAACAGCCGCACTGTCGATGTCCACATGGCCATGCTACGGAAAAAATTAGGCGACAAAGGCCGCCACATCAGGACCCTACCTAAAATTGGCTATATTTGGGAGCCCAAGCCTGGCGGAGCCAAATGACCAACAAGTACAAAATCTTCATCGCCATTTTTTTGCCGGCCTCATTGGCCCTAATAATTGGCCTAGCCATTATTGACCAAAGAAACCGTCAATTGGGCCAGGCCCAATTTGAAGAGCAGCTCCAAAGTCAGTGGCTATTGGTCTCGGCCATCCAAAAATCCTTACCTAATAATAGTGAGTTTAAAAACCTTTGCCAAAGTCTCGATCTGAGGGTGACCTTGGTGGCCGAAGGCGGCCAGGTGCTCTTAGATACCGGCGCCGATGAAGAGGCGATGGAAGATCACAGCCAACGCGAAGAAATACGCAACGCCTTCTTAGGCGTCCCGACAACGGCCATCCGCGAGAGCCGGACGACGCGCGTCCACACCATATATTACGCCAAATTAGTCCAGCCCG
>JAITJB010000012.1 GCA_031279155.1 Deltaproteobacteria bacterium
CCGGCCAAGGCCAGGACCCCATTGAAAGCATTATCGATACCTACGCCATGGCTCTGGTTTTAGGCTATCAGGGCCGCTTTACCACAAGCGACCCTCAACTCTTAGAAAACATTAGAGAACTCGCCAGACTACAGATCAAGAGCTGGGCTATGGAGAGGGCCGAAAAGCGGGTGCGCATCAAGATGAAGCGCAAATGGCTGGGCAACTGGTGGCGCGATTACGGTTGGTGCCTTAGCCACCTACTTTTGCCCTTGGCCATCTTGGTGATGCTAGTTCTCAAAAGGACCTCTATAATTAATAGCTTGCCATTTTAAGGACACTTGTTGAAAAGAATCCTTTTAATAATATTTATCATATTTTTGGCCTTTATAAGCGGGCTTATTACTTTAATCGTCGCCACTGTCAATGGCTGGCCGGCTAAGGTGGCCCTCATCCCGCCGGCCTTTTTTCTCATAGGCCCGTTAATTTACCTAGGTTTCAAGGGATTTTTCGCCTGGTTAGCTAGGAAGCGTTTTGCTAAATCCGTCATCAACCGCGAAAAACAGCCCGATCAACTTTCTCAAACCGAAGGCTTCAGTATCTTAAGGCAGCAGTGGCAGCATGGCCTGTTGGCCTTAAGGCCCAACAATTTTCGGGGCAAAATCGATCCAATCAAAAATCTGCCCTGGTTTTTATTATTAGGCCCGGCCGAATCAGCTAAACCCTCCGTCATGGTCGAATCGGGCCTAACCAATATCATCCGCACCCAGGGCGGCGACACTGAGGCCAATAAAGGAGAGCTGGAGGGCTGCGACTGGTATTTTTTTGGCAATAGCGTCTTTTTAAATGTCAAAGGCGTCCTAACCACCCGCGATAGCCTTTTTAACCTTGATAGCCGCGACAGTCAAGCCGTACCAATTATCCATGGCGGCGTCCCCAACTCACCTAGCCAAACCCCAACAATTCCGGCGGAAAGGGATTGGGAACTTTTTCTAAAGCTCTTACTGGAAACCCCTCGCCGCAAACCCCTCGAGGGCGTGGCCCTAGTTATCCCCTCTAATCTAACTGAGCCCGAACGAGAAGAAGACTTAAAAGCCTTAGCCCTAAAAATGCGCCAAAGGCTTGACTCTCTGACCAAGGCTACTGACCAGCTATTACCGGTCTACTTGATCATATCCCGTCTAGATCGCATCCCTAGTTTAACTGACGGCTTAATGCGAATTGAGGAGGCCGGGCGCTCCTCTGGTTGGCTCTTAGGCTCATCCCAACAGGACAATAGTAACACCGCAGCTCTGGCCATAGCTCACTTTACGTTAGAGCTTAAGAATTTATTTTTATCTCACCTCGATCTCAATCCCATGGCCCTGGCCCCCATTTTAGCCGCCCCGGCGGCCTTAGCTACTTTAGAGCGGCCATTGACGATATTTTTTACCACTTTAGGTCATTATTCTCCGCATCTGCCCTCGCCCATGGTTAGAGGCCTCTACTTTTCGGCTAGCCCGCCGTTAGCGGCGGCTACGGACAATTCTAGCGAGTCGCCATCTAGTCGCTATAGCCTGATTCACGGTCTATACGAGCTTTTCAACATCGTCATGCCGAAAAACCGCAACTTAACTTATAGGCTCAATCTTCCGGGCGGGGCACGTCAGAAGTTTATCGTTTGGGGGCTATCTATCTTCTACGCCTTAACCATAATAATGGCCTTACTTCTCTATCAGGAGGTTAGGGTCAACCGGTTAGTCAACGACACCATAATCTCCGCCCGGCAAAGCTCTCAAGGACTTTTAAATACCGAAACCGAGAGCCTTTTAGTTTCCTCCGATCGGCTTTTTTACCAGCTCAGCATGGTCAAAGAGGCCGTCAAAAGCCCCTTTAACCGCAGCCCCTGGCCGACCAGAAGCGATGATCACATAAGAGAGCTTAACGCTAGTTTTGAACATAATATTGAGCTTAATAACACGATTATTATAAATTCGTTAAAAAACCAACTAAAACAACACCCACAAGTCATAACCACTGATTTTGCCATCACCATAAGGCAGCTTCTCTGGCTTTTTGGTATTTATTCTACTTATTTAGGCTATAGTAGCCAGGCCTATCCCAGCGACTATGGGGCCTTTGCCGAAAATTTTCCCATTTTGCCCAATGATTTTAACGGTTCCAGTAAACCTTACTGGAACATGGCTTACAACCGACTCTTGTTTGAGTACTTTGAACTTAATCCCAATGGTCCGGGTTTAGTCGAAAACTATCAGTCAATTAAGTCTAGTATCTTCGAAGCCATGGACCCGGGGACCTCTGGCCGGGAGCTCTTTAATTTCGATTGGCTCATTAGTTGGGCTGAGCTTTTGCCTGAGACCCAAGCGGTGACCATGGTCGATTTTTGGCAGCAGTTTAGCCAGGGTGAGTCTGGCCAACAGCTGCCTAAGGAGGCCATGGCGGCCAAGATACCAGCCGCCTACACGCTGAGCGGGCGACGGGCTATTTTTCTGGCCTCGGAGCTACTAAAAAACATCTATTACCAAGACAAAATAGAAGCTTTCAATGCTAATTTTCAAGAATTTGAGAATACTTACAATAAAACATACCAAGACCTTTGGATGGCCTTTGCCCGAAACTTCTTAGCCGTGGCCCGCAGCTACAAACCTTTATCGCTACTCGATAGCGGCTATGATTTAGAAACTAGCCCCTTATTAGGAACCCGGTTCCAATCGTCCCACGCTAAGATCCTACACCTCCTAGGCGCTAACCTAAAACCTTTCATTAACAGCGATGCCAGCTTGGTTTGGATAAAAAATATTGAATTTGACGAAGCCGTCATTACCTGGGCCGACATCAAAAACCGGTTAAACGCCAAACCAACTAGCGTCACCAAAAAGATAAACACTTACAAGGACGCTTTGGATGCCATCAGGGATAACATGCCCGATTACTACTATCGGAGCGACTTTATCCAAAGGGTCATAGCCGCCGAACCTTTAATTAACGAATACAACCAACAGGCAAACTCGCTGGTAGAAATCGCCCGCGGCCAAGCCGATCCAGCTGTTGAGCTAGTTTCTATCCACTTTGGGGGCTCGGGTTACGGCGATGAGAGCCAGTCACCCTTTACCTTGGCTAGAAACGCTCTGGACTCCTACAAGAAACTAACCTACATAGACCCCCAAGGCGACCAAGAAGGTCTTACTCTATCTTTAAGATACGCTTCTTTAGATTACCTTGAGCTTTACTTGATCCTCAAAGTTAGCCGGCGTCTCGACGAATTATGGAATACGGAGGTCGTAAACCCGGTCAGATTTTTAAGCGAAGACGACGCCGCCAAGGCCCTCTTCGGGCCAGATGGGTTGATGATAAAATTTCAAAATACCAGGCTAGCTCCCTTTCTCGACCATAACGGCTCGCTTGGCTACTCGCCGCGCAAATGGGGTGAACAGGCTTTCCCCTTTACCGAAGACTTTTTAAAGCTCTTAAGTATTGGTAACTCCTTATTTACTAGCGAACCGCTTTTGGATAGTTACCAAGTTACGGTCTCAGGCGTGGCTACCCTTGTTGACGCTAAAGCTTTGGAAAAGCCCGAGCGAACGACCTTGACCCTTAAAAGTAGCGATTCAGTTCAGACCTTAAACATCTTTAACTACCCTGATTCTAAGGTCTTTAACTGGAAGCCCCAAAATAGCGGCGACACCCAATTGACCATTGTTTTACCGAGCTTAGAACTCTACCTCGACTACAGCGGCCGCAACGCCTTTCCGACCTTTTTAAGTGACGTCTTAAAAGGCGATTTACTTTTGACGCCAGCTGATTTCCCGGATCATCGGGAGCAGCTCTTAGCTTTAGGCATTACCGGGATCAGAGTGATCCTTAAAGCCGACTCAGCCCTGCCAGTTGTTAGGTACCTAAATCTTAACCACATCCCTCTGCCGACATCGATTATTACGGGGCCGTAATGTCCAATAAAAGCCGCAAATTACTATTCTTAATTCTCTTTCTATGGATTTTAGCCATCGTTGCCATTTACCTGGCTATGGGCGAACCTTCCGATGTTGAGCCCTTAAAGGGATTGTCTAGCCAGGCTAAGCCGTTAGAACAAGTTTTACCTAAAGTTCCGCCTCTAGAGCCGCCGCAAAGGCCCGCCGATGAACTCGAGGGTTATGGCCTTTGCCCGACCCAAGGCTCATCTAACGGTACTTTTGAAAATATTAGCGGCCATTACGATTCGTTTAATCGTTACGTGGTTATATTAAAACTCCAAGGCCAAGTTATCGCTCCATCCATCCACGAGTCGCTGGCCAACGCCCGCCTAAACGTGACCTTCGCCGATTTCCCAGGGCAGCTCAATTTTGTCCAGGAGTTTTTCTATGAAAAAGGCCAAGGCCCGGTTTCGGTGGCCCGTTTGGGGCTCCACCGGGGCTTTACTCGCCTAAGTTTAAATTACCATACCCAATTGTCGCCTAAAGAGGTAAGCGTTGAGGTCAAATGCCGCGATAACGCCGTAGCCTTACGGTACACTTTTGATATTAGCCAAAAGTTTTCTGCCGCCAATGTCCCCCTTAGGCCAGAGGCTTTGCCCGACCCCTTAGCCCCTACGCCTAATACCCAAGCTCAAGTAGACCAATTAAACCAAGGTCCCAGCCTTGGCCAAGGCGCCCACGAAACTAATGAAATTAGCCTAAAGCCAAACGAGCAAAGCCAAGAAATAATTACCCCTAGTGAACCCGCCAAATCTACGGCTGAGCCAAAAGAAGTTTCCGATGAATTGGCAAAAGAAGAGCCTACTACTCCAAGCGAACATACAGACGTTCATATAAGCATCCATAAAGATGACCAACTAGCCGACAAAACTGGTGAAATATCACATCCCAAAGATGAGAGCCTCCATGCCTACGAGGTATGTGCGCCTCCTACCGTAGGCCGAGGCGCATTAGGACCGCTAAAAGGCCAATACGATAGCGCTGGCCGCTACACGGTTTATTTTGATTTAAACGGGGTCTTAAGTCGGCCTAAAATTATAACCGACCTAACCGGGCCGGCACCGGTTACCTATATGGATTTTCCAGGAAACTATACCTTCCAAAGCGAGCTTTACCGCGAATCCAAGGGGCCTGTCCGCCAAATCAGGTATGGTCAACACCAAGGCTTTTTTAGGCTCAGCTTAACTTACCGCGAGGGCCGGGAACCTAAGGCGGCTGAACCAATTATTTACTGTAGCCAAGGTAAAATCGCCATAGTCTATACTTTTATTGGCGGGCCGACGACCGAAGAAGCCCTAAAAGCTTTTAACCAAATTAACGCCATAATACCTAAGCCTGACTATCCTTACGGGCTAGCTCCTTGTTCGTTTGTTAAGCAGGGAAACGGATCCTTTGGCCAACTGTCTGGTGGTTACGATGAAAAGGGACGCTACGTTATTGCCGCCGACTTTAGCGGCTCTCTCGGGGAATACAAACAGGTTACCGACCATACCGGGGACCCCTCAGTAACTTTCTTAGATTTTAGCGGTCTTTACAAGTTTTCCTCAGATCCCATCCAAGAGACTAAAGGTCCAGTCCGCCTGGCCCGATTTGGCGCCCATGACCAGGTCACCCGCTTAAGCTTAACTTATCGCCTTGGCCTGGCCCCCACGCCCCCGGCTGCCGAGATCTTTTGTAGCGCCACGCGTTTAGCCATAAGGTATACTTTTGGTGAGCTCACCGATATAACTAAAGAATATGATGAAACCCTAGCCGAAACTATTATTCCTGACGAACTGACTACCGAAACTATTAGGCCTGATGATTTAGCCGCCAAAGCCGGCCAGCCTGATGAGCTCACAACCGAAATTAGTCAGCCTGATGAGTCCACTACCGAAACTATTAGGCCTGATGAACCCACCGAAAAAGATGATTTGGCCCAATACCGGCCCTGCCCGGTAGACAGGGAGGCTAAAGGGACCTTAGGCCAAATGACCAGCCATTATGACTCAGAGGGCCGCTTTGTCCTCTTGGTCGATTACACTGGACAAATCGGAAAATATAAATACCAAAGCCAGCTCTCTGAGCCTATACCATTTAGTTATCTTGATTTGATGGGCGAACTCAATTTTAAGCAAGAACTCCTAACCAACCCCACAGGTCCGGTTCGCCAGGTCCGAATAGGTCAGCATAACGACTTCGCCCGGCTGAGCTTTACTTACCGCGAAAAAATAGCCCCAAAAGAGACTAAAATCGAGGTCCTGTGCCATAATAATTCTTTAGCTGTCAGGTATACCTTTGAAGATAACGGCGCCGCCAAAAAAGCGGCTATAGATGCGTTTAAGCCAACGGTTAAAAGTGAAACGGCCATACTAGCCGCAGATGATAGCCAGCAAACTTTGGTTGAAAGCGATACCAAAGACTCAGCTCAAGAACTCACTTTCCCTGAAACAAACGATACAAACGAAACACAAGCAACTGAAGAAAAAGAAGAAACAGAAGTAACTG
>JAITJB010000034.1 GCA_031279155.1 Deltaproteobacteria bacterium
TGGGTTTCGCCGAGGAGGTCGATTGCCCCGTGTTGTTGGTGGCCGATATCGAGCGCGGTGGGGTCTTTGCCCACCTAGCCGGGACCACCATGGTCTTAGCTCCCAGTGAACAAGAACGCATCAAGGGATTTATAATCAACCGATTTCGGGGGGATCCGACCATTTTAGATCCCGGCTTAGAGTGGCTAACCAACTACACTGGTAAACCCGTCTTAGGGGTTTTACCCTACCTTGTGGGGTTCCATCTGGAAGCCGAAGACGCCATTGACCGGCGCCAATCGACCAAAGAGGGCGGCACTCTGAAGGTGGTAATTCCGGTAACCCCTAGGATCAGTAACCACACTGATTTTGATCCCCTGCGCCTGCACCCTCAGGTGGAGGTCGCCTTTGTCAGGCCAGGCGATGAGCCGCCGCCCGCTGATCTGATCATACTGGCGGGATCTAAAAGCGTCCGCACGGATTTAAAATTTTTGCGATCTGAAAATTGGCCGGAGCGGATAACCCGCCACCTCAGGTATGGCGGAAAGCTCTTAGGCCTGTGCGGCGGCTTTCAGATGCTAGGAGAAGTTATTGATGACCCCGACGGCTTAGAGAGCACCCCCGGTCAAAGCCCGGGGCTAGGCTTTTTGGCTACCAAGACTATCTTGGCCCCGGAAAAGCAGCTTCTAAATATCGAAGCTGAATTGATAATGGAAAAAGCTAAGGTTAAGGGCTACGAGATCCACGCCGGGGTTACCTCAGGCTTGGGGCTCAATCGGCCTTTTTTAATTAAAAGCGACGGACAACCTGACGGAGCCATAAGTGACGACGGGCAGGTGGCCGGGACATATTTACACGGTCTCTTTGAAAGCCCGTCGGGGTCAGCTGCCGTCCTTCGCTGGGCCGGCCTAAGTGGGGCCGCTGAATTAGACTACCACGGCCTTAGGGAGCGCGAGATCGACCGCTTAGCCGATCTGGTGGAAGACCGCCTAGATACTGGCCTAATTTTAAGTTTGCTCGGGGAATCGCCAAGTTAATTGGAGTTCTTTTTTTGGTCCAACCAACATTACCCACGTTTGAATCAAGCGATCTTAAAGAAGCCTTCCAAGAGACCTTATCAGCTAACCTTAAGGCCCTGGAGGCCTTAAGCGGTAATAATCTAGCCTCAGCCCTCAATTGCCTTTTATCTAGCCAAAGCCAAATAAAGACATCAATCAGCCTAGGTTTAGCCGACGACAAGTCGGTTATTTTAACTATCAACTCGGCGGCCCAAGATTCCCGCCGCCAGCCAATGTCACTGGCCAAAAAATTTATCGCCCAAAATCTCCAAAATTCTCCAAAGCTCACTAATATCTGGCTTTTTGGCCTCTCTAGCCCGGCTACCGTAAAAGCGGCCTTGGGCTTTTTGGCCAGACGGGCCCCAAGAGCTCAATTGACCGCCTATGAGCCAAATATCGAAGTCGTCTTAGCCTTTTTGGGGAGCTTAGATTTTAGCGATTATCTAGCCAAAGGCCGCCTTAGGATAGTGCAAAGTAGCGATCTATCGAGTTTTCCTCCACCAAAAAACTCCCCGATCTTAATTAAGCATCCACCTTCGGCCCGGCGGGAAAGTATTTCTTTAGCCGGTTTGGAGCGCTTTTTGTTTGGGGCCAGAAAACTGGTACTTGACCCTATCGGCAGCCCTTCGATCCTCATAGTACCCCCTTATTCAGGGGGGTCAGAATACATGGGCGCCAGCTTAGCTAGAGCCGCTAAGGATTTAAGGCTAAGATGCAAGCTCATAAACTGGCCTTACCAGCTTAGAGCCGCTGCCCAAAGGCTTATCCATATTCCCGACGCCTTAATGGCTAAAGAGCTCTTTGCCGCCTCAGCCGCCTTGGTCGCCCGCGAGGCTTTAGTTTTTTCACCATCCATCATGCTGGCCTTAGCCCAGGCGCCCTTGGACGCAAGCGGTATAGGCCAGATCCGGCAGATGGCGCCTAAAACTTTATTGGCATTTTGGTTTGTCGAAGACTTCCAGCGCTTTGGCTACGTAAATGAGGTGGCGCCAGCCTACGACATGTTTTTCCACATCCAGGGCGACCTACTGGCCGAAAAGATCTTAAAATGGGGTTTAGACCGAGCTTGGTACCTCCCGGCGGCGACCGACGAATCGGTCTTTCGCCCCGGACCGATTGACCCTCTCTATGGCGCCAAGGTTTCCCTAATGGGCGCAGGCTACCCCAACCGCCGGCATTTGTTACTTCAAGTAGCCGAGCACTTTGAGCAAAAATCAATTTCGGGTAGGGATTTTAAGATCTTCGGATCGGGCTGGGAAAAGGCTCCAGAACTTTTGACTTCTCATCTATTTGAGGGCGGGCGCCGGGTAAGTCAAGCCGAGTGCGTCTCAATTTACCGATCGTCAGCCATAAACCTAAATATCCACTCTGGCAACGGCGATAGCTTTGATACTATTGGGGCCTTTGTAAACCCCAGGACCTTTGAGGTAGCCTCTTGCGGCGGCTTTCAGATTGTCGATCAAAGAGATCTTTTAAGCGATCTTTTCCCTAAATCAAATCTGGCCGCCATAGATAATCCCAAAGACCTCATACCCATGATAGAAGAGTACCTTGCCGCCCCGGAAAAAAGGGCGTTTATGGCCAAAGAAGCCAGAAAGACCGTCTTAAGTCAGCACACCTACCGCCACAGGTTGGAAGCCATCTTAAAGTGGGCCAGTTTTTAGCTATCAGCCCACCACAAAAACTTAAGCCTTCTTCAGTTGACCGTCTCGACCTCGGGCGCGGCGTCGACCTGGTAGGGAACATTTAAGCCGTATTTGGCCGTTAGATAATTTCTCTCTAAAGTAGCTAGAATCAATCTTTTGGTCTGAATGGTCAGCCTTAAAGTATTGGCGGCCATACTTTTATCGTCATCTTCCAGTTCGCTAGCTAAGGTCTCTATCTCAGCTTGAACCGAAGCCATGGCCGCAGAGAGCTTATCGGCTAATTGCGGGTTGGGTTCGGTTTGGTTTATGACCGTATTGATCTTGGCCCCGGTTTCCAGGGCCGTGATGCGCTCTAAGATGAGAGCGTCTAGGAGCTTTGACTCGATAATGACGGTTGATAAAATCTGATAATAAGCTGTTCTGGCCGAAAAATTTTCAAGCTCTTGAGTATACTTTGAAATATCTTCCTGAAGCCTATCGTGAATAACCTTTAATTCCTCAGACAATTCATTAAACTGCGAAACTATTCTAGTTTGAAGCGCTTTATTTTGGCTACTTAAGATACTGATTTGAGCTTCTTGACCATCGGCTTTTTCTTTTAGCGGCGAAACCACAAAAAAGTATTCCCCAATAGCCACCAAAATCACGGCCAAGGCGAGCTGTAAAATCTTAGGTATACCCTTCTGCGGCTTAACTTTAAGCTCCGCGCTTTTGTCGGGCTTGGCCTTATCTTTGCCAAGCGATCGGCTTAACTTTTTTTCCGGTTGAGCGTAATCGTCCTTTGAAGAGGCGGCCCCGGGAGAGTATTGCGAGTGCGGAGTTTGAGGACTTTGGGAGGGCGCTCCCTGGCTTCTCAAATCTTGGGCGCCCTGACCCCCGCTTTGGGGTCCCTTGGGTTCTACCGCCGCTCCCTTAGACGACGGCGGGTACTCTTCAATGACAAATTGCTCTTGGCATTTCTGGCATAAGCTAGTTAGCCCAATATGTTCCGGCATGATGGTATAAGGCGCTTGGCAATAAGGACAACGGCTAATCATTAAGTCTCCCTCCATCAGGGTTCAAAGGGGTTCAAAGGGATTCTAACGGGATTCTAATCTTGGTCTTCTCTTGGTGTTATCGGCTAGCCCCCCACCCGGAACTGATAGCCAGCCCCGGCTAGGTATAAAATTTTCCTAAAATAGTTTCAACCATTCCAAGGCTTTTTATTTTATCACAAAACTATGGACTATCGGCAAACTATCGTAGGCTAGCCGGAGTCATGGTAATACTTATTGAAAACCTGGCATACTGTCGTTAGTGAAAAAAATATCTGGCTAACGTCAAAATATTAAGGTAAAATTACACAGGGTCAATTAAAAATATTCCCTCGTGAAGTCTAGCCTCCGGCCTAGGCCGGGGTCTTTATTGCGATCTTATAGTAAGCTCGCAATAAGACTATAGCAAGACTATTGCGAGAGTATCTAGCCAGATTGTTTCAATTGTTGGGCATCTTAGAAAGAATGCCGCGACCAAAGAGGAGCGCCAAATGATCTACTTTCAATTTAAAGATTTAAAAATTTCCCGATTAGGCTTTGGCAATATGCGGCTCCCGACCTTAGAGGACGGGACTATCGATAAAATCAAGGCCGATGAGATGATCGATTTAGCCTACAAAAGCGGGGTCAATTACTTTGACACAGCTTGGGGCTACCACAACGGTCAATCCGAGCCCTTTATCGGCCAATCGCTCAAAAGGTACCCTCGTGAGAGCTGGTATTTGGCCACCAAGTTCCCTGGCTATGAAAAAAGAGAAAATTGGGTGCCCGCCGAGGTCTTTGAGGCTCAACTGGAAAAGTGCGGCGTCGATTATTTTGACTTTTATTTATTTCATAATGTTTACGAAAGTAACATTAAAACCTATTTAAACCCTCAATGGGGCATTGTGGAATATCTCGTGGCCCAGAGAAAAGCTTCTCGGATCAAGCACTTGGGTTTTTCCACTCACGCCTCTAACCCAACTTTCAATGAATTTTTAAAGGCCGTTGGCAAGGAAATTGAGTTCTGTCAAATCGAACTTAACGCCCTTGATTGGACCCTCCAAGACGCTAAAACCAAATACGAAACTTTAGTTAATATGAATATCCCCGTCTGGATCATGGAGCCGATCCGAGGCGGTCGTCTAGCCTCCTTAGCCGAGGAAGCCACCACTAAGCTAAAAGCCGCTAGAGCCGATGAAAGTATAGCCGCCTGGGCCTTTAGGTGGCTCCAATCGCTAGATGGCCTAGGGGTGATATTAAGCGGCATGACCACTATTGATCATGTCCGCGACAACCTTAAGACCTTTGAAAGCCATAAGCCCCTAAACGATGAAGAGAAAAAACTCTACGAAGATCTTATCGCCTCGCTAGTCGATCTCATCCCGTGCACCGCCTGCCGCTACTGCATGCCTGAGTGCCCGCAGGGGCTCGATATTCCGCTGCTCTTAATGCTCTATAACGACTGCCGCTTTGAGCCGTCGATGATCGCGGCTATGACGGTCAATGCCTTGAAGCCCAGCAAACGTCCCAAAGCCTGCGTGGGCTGCGGCAGCTGTCACGACGTCTGCCCCCAGGGCATCGATGTCCCCGGGGCCATGGAACACTTTGACGCCATATTGGACAAGCTCCCGGCCTTCGTGCCCCCGGCCACCGAAGACGACTGACAAAAAGATCAACTATTTTCGTCTAAGTCATTAATAAAAATCAAAAAAGCCTTACGAACTTTCTTGGTCGTAAGGCTTTTTTTTGTGATAAAATGAGTGTTTAAATCCCAGGCCGACCGGAGACATATTATGAACAATAATCTAGCCAAGAAGAAGGTCAAGAAAGACTTACTTAAATGGTTTATTTTAACTTGTTTATTTATTCTTATTCATTATATCACAGCAACTTGGTACACTTTTAGTGATCCTTCAGGCCAATCTACCATTGATAATGTTATTGCTGTTTTTAATCTCGCTCTTATGCTAGGATTTGTTTTCGGTCTTATTAAAATTTTTATTAATATTAAGAGACTTTTTTCGCCTAATAAACGTACTGTTGATAATATTATTGACAATATCGGAGAAAAAGTAGACAATAATAAAGTATTATCTTCTGTTGTTAATGCGACTAGTAACGCTATCTTAATTTACCAAATAGTTAGAACAACTCTTTTTACTGTTCTTGCTGGTTTTTGTACTTATATATGGTCTGAAAAAACTATTAGATATATAAAAGCTGGCATTTCTAATAATATCTCAGTAAATATTTTGCCAGTAATTGCATTTTTAGCTTTTATTATTGGATTAATTGTCTTGATAAAACACTTAAAAGAACTAAACGCCTTATCTAAAACCAAAAAAAAGGATGCTGACGCCGTGGACATGCGACAGCCTCCTGATTTCAATTCCAACAAATTATAAGAAATTAGTTGCGCTTATCGTCGTAGCAAAGTAATATTCACAAGTTTTATTCGTCTGGCGCTGACATATTCTCCAACTGGTAGTCTTTTTCCTGAGGGACCAGGCCCACGCTCTGCATGCGCTTTTTGAGTAAGGCCAAATTAGTCTGGTAGGACTCTCGATCGGGATCGAGTTCTACGGCCCGAGTGAGATCGGCATAGGCTTCGTTTAGCTTATCAAGACGGGCCAAGACTTGTCCCCGAAAGAAGATAGCTTGGGGATAGTTTGGCCACTGGTTGATGGCCCTGGTAAAGTCGTAGACCGCTTCCTCTAACTGGCCCATATCGCGCTTGGCCTCACCTCGCAAAAGATAACTGACAGCCCTCTCCTTGATCGAAAGCCCCCGGCGCCTGATGATAGATGTATAGATCTCAATGGCCTTCTGGTAATCGCCGCGCCGATGGGCCAGATAGCCCTGCTCGACCGTCTCAACTATGCTCGTGGGTTGCACCTGGGCCTGAGCTGTCTCTAAGCTACCGAAAGTTACCCATAGAAGGCTAGCTATTAAGCTTAAAAATATCGTTAGCCAGGCTAAAGTGGCCTCAATGTTTTGGTTGGCTTGGATGTTTTGGCCAGTCATCAAAATCTCCCAAACAATCCCCTAACTTGTGAGGTGGGCGCCATTGGGGCGTGTTAGAATTTCCAGGGTCTTAAAAAAAAATAGGCGTCAAGCTGATCGAAAAAAAGTACTTAACCCTATTGTTGCCCGAAATTATCATGGATGTCAAACGAAAAATACGATCAATAGAAAGGGCTACTGGCCATAGAACGGGTTACTTGCCATAAATAACTATACCATACTTGACTTTAAGAGCCCATAGGCTAAAAACATCACTCGAAAGCCCTTAGAATGGCTAGTGCTCGTGTTTTCGAAAGTCTCTTAGGTCTTTCCCGCTCGCACCATCGGCTTACCCACCTATTTTAGCTTGGTGGACGTTATCACTAGGATTTCAAAGGCCCCGGGCGCCTCAGTTATCCCGCTTCTGGCCAAGGATATTCATAGCGAGTCACGCGAACTTACGGGCATATCTAAACGCAATTTAGAGCGCAGGCGTGCGTTTTATAAGAAATATCAATATTATAATTTTGCCTACAGCTTGCGGCAAAACTTCTATGTCCAGAAGGCTCTCCATTTTGCCCGCAGGTTGCGGACCAAACTGATACTAACAAAATTAACACCATATTTTTTTACACATAATTAAATATAAAGACCTATATCGGTAAATGATTCCCCCCAAACCCACAGGGCGCCAACACCGTGGATTTGGGGGGATTTGCATTAACTTATTTTTGCTAAATTTGAGACTGACCACTAAGCGGCCTGGACAATGTTCCCGGCAGTTATTGGCCAAATCGTACCGGCTATTTTAGG
>JAITJB010000051.1 GCA_031279155.1 Deltaproteobacteria bacterium
CATGAATATAAACAAGATCAGGGGATGGGCGTCGCGGATCATGTATTTTTTCCACAATCGCCAGATGAAACCTTTGATTAAGAGGCGGCTGATGGGCCATAAGACCTGGCGGGGTTTGAAGCCGCTGACCTCGCCGATGTTATAGACCGGCCTAATGGGCACGTCTCTGACCCGCATGTTTTCAATATTTAGCCTCACTAAGATATCATTGGGTTGACCGTAGCGCTTGTACATCTTATCCCAATCAAGGGCTTTTAAAGCCCTCAAACTTATGACCGTGTAACCGGTCTGGGAGTCGGCGATGTGCCAGTAGCCAGAGGCGATCTTGGTTAAAAATGACAAGATGGCATTGCCAAAAAACCTGATCTTGGGAATCAAATGGTAGGATTCCTCGTAGGCCAGCCGGTTACCCTTGGCGTAGTCAACGCCCTCTTCGGCCACTAAATCGCACAGCGAGGGCAGATCGGCTGGATCCATCTGGCCGTCGCCGGCCATGACGGCGGTCAAATCGATGTCGTGGTCACGGGCCCATTTGTAGCCCGTGGCAATGGCCCCGCCCACGCCCTGATTTTGAGCATGGGTCAAGAGGACCAGTTTGGGCTGAAATTTCTGGAGTCTTTCTACTTCTTTGACTGTATTATCTTTGCTCTTGTCGTCTATAACAACTATATAATCGACAAAATCTGGCATAGTTAAAATAACAGTAGATATTAACTTTTCTTCGTTATAGGCCGGGACTACAACCGCGACTGTTTTTTCTTTATACACTAAAAAATCCTTTAATATAACTTAGTTAGGTTTTCTGGTGAATAAAAAGGCCTTTATACCGACTCTTTGAGGGCGATCAAAAGATCGCCTCGCCGACCGTCCGGCCCGGGAACGCCGTGGCCAGCCGCTTTGAGGCGCTGACCGTGGTGGGAGCCGGGCGGGACGGTTAGCCGTAGTTTCGTTCCGTCTAAGGTGGGCACCACGGGCCGGCAACCAGAGGCCAGTTCGGCTTTGGTTAAAGTTACGTAAGTGACTAGGTCGTTTCCCTGGCGCCTGAAGGCTGGATCGGGGAGAACGGTTAAAGTCACGGCCAGATCGGTATTCTTTTGGCTAACCGTCTTAACCTTTTTGGGTACGATAAGCACCTGGCCGTGGCGGGCGCCAGGGGGGACGGTAACGGTTACCCGGACAGATCCGGCGCCGCTATTGTAGGCGGCGGTCTTGATGGCCCCGAAGACAGCCTCGCGCAAGCTCACAGCTAAGTTGATGCTAAAGGCTTGGGCGCTAGTTCTCGGGCGGCGGCCAGGTTTTTGGCCAAACTCGGAGAAAAAATCTTGGTAAGGGCCGGATTTGGTGGGCCGGCTTACGCCGTCGGCGATAATGGAAAAAAGCGTCTCTTTAACCGGGGGTAGCCCGAATTCCTTAAATAAGTCGCTTAAGTCAAAGCCCTGGAAGATGTCGCCAGGGGAGAATTCCCCAAAAAAGGCCTCCGGTCCCAACTGATCGTAGCGCTGGCGCTTGGCCGGATCGCCTAAGACGGCGTAGGCTTCGGCGATAGATTTAAAGCGCTCTTCGGCTACGGAAGAATCGGGGTTGCGGTCGGGATGCCATAAAACGGCCAGCTTGCGGTAAGCTTTCTTGATGCTCGCCTGGTCGGCATCGGGGGAGACCTGAAGCAGGCGATAATAATCTTTGCTAGCTGGCGGCAATCGCGGGGCTCCTGTCAGCCGGGGCTTTAAGCCTCAGGCGCTGGCATTTGGTAGAGTTTTTGGTCTTAATGGGCGCAATAGTCACAATAGTCTTAATGGTTTGACAGTCTTAATGGTCTTGTTGGTCTTGTTGGTCTTGTTGGTTTTCTTGCCAATGGCCGGGCTCGATAGACTCATGGGCCCTTTTGGCGGCCTCTGATAGGGCCCTTAGCTCATCGGCCAGTTTTTCGGCTTTTACTTGAGCTAAAATGGTTAGTCCCGCCTCGTCAGAACGAGATGAACTTAGGTAAATATGCCCGCAGCCAACGAGGTTCATCGATAGCGAGCGCATGACGACGGCCTGATCTAAGGATTTTAGGCTTATTTTTTCGGGGAGGCCTAAGCCCCACCAACTGTAAGCGGTCAATCTATCAGGGGTAAGCTCGTAGATTAAGCTACTACGGTGGATCAAAAGGGCCAAAAAGACCAGGCTCATACAGAGCCAGATCCAGAGCCTGCCGCTGGGATCGCGGCCGCTATAGATAATCAATGGCCCCATAATTAGGCCAGTAAAAAGGACCCAGCTACCTCGAATGGCTGGTCGGAAACGCCTGGTCAAGTCAAAGCCTCTGGTGGTTAATATTTACCCAAATTTTAAGGGCCCTTTGAATTATTGAACGGCCTTAGGCTAAAATGCCCGTAAGCAGCCAAGCCTTGGGCTAGGCTCTCAGCCAAAGCCCTGAGCCAAAACTCTAAGTCAAGTAGCGCCTTTGGCGCGGAATTTGCATAAAAAATAAGGCCTGGGCCCTTGGCTCTTTTGGGGCTTAAGAGAACTTAGCTTTATAGCTTAAATCTATTGCCTCTAATTTAGGAAAGAAAGGCAGGAGGTCATCGAAAAATGACCAACGCGAAAATTATATCATATTTTATGCTTATGACGGGATTAACAGTCTTGGTGCTGGGCCTTGGTAGTTTTTTGACCGCCCAATCGGCTATAGCTCTAGAGACAGCCGGGACCAGGGCCCTGGTGGGAGATGTTCAGGTTAGTCTCATCGAGCCTGACGGGCTGGTCAGAGTCGATGGAATGTTTCCGGAGGCCGACGAATTTATCGAATCGCTTAAAGAGCGCTTTAAATTAAGAGTCTTAGCCGTTTACGCCGAACCCGACCAGTGGCGCGACTTTGTCTTGGGCATAGCCCAAAAAGAGCCGCGCCCAATTCCCAGGTTAGCAATCATCAGCGTGACCACAAGGATGGATGGCAAAAGCTACGATCAAAAGGCGGCCAAAAAGGAGAGGCGCAAACTAAATAACATGGTCAGCTTGGCCATTAACACCAGGCCTCTAACCGCCATTTTTAGTAACCGGGCCAACGCTAAACTCAGGGAAAAATTAGGTGTGGATCTGAAGTTTAAATACTTAGGTTTAGGAGAATTTGTGGGTAAATTTGACGAAAACGACCAAAGCGTATCTTACTCGGTCTTAGCCTCCTTAAGCCTCTACGGCCGTCAGAGCGACAATTTCGTGACGGCCACGGCCCTTAGGGTCGGCGATAAGTTTGTCTACCTGGCTTGGATAGATCCTGACCGCAGCCGGGAGGGCATAAGCCTGACTAAGGCCAAAACCCTAGATTGGGTCAGGCAGATGAACCGTCAAAACACCCCGGGAGCCTAATAAATTAAGGCTTATCGAGCTCAAAAGCGTCGTGGAGGGCCCTTACGGCCAATTCGGCATACTTTCTTTCGATAATGCAGCTGATCTTTATTTCCGAGGTCGAGATCATGGAAATATTGATGCTCTCTTTAGCTAAGGTCGAAAACATCACTGTGGCCACTCCGGCGTGATTGCGCATGCCAACGCCCACGATAGAGACCTTAGCGATGTTGTCGTCGCCTAAGACCTTTTCGGCCCCGATCTCGCGGGCAGTTTCTTCCATTAATTCCATGGTCTTGGGATAGTCGGCGGCTGGAACGGTGAACGAGAAATCGGTCCACTGAGTGATCCCATTGTCGGGCTTTTTGGCCACAGATTGGTTTTGGATGATCATGTCGACCACAATGCCGGCCTTAGATATAAGGCTTAGGATGCGGGCGGCCACCCCGGGTTTGTCGGGCACCTTCTGTAAGGTGATCCGAGCCTCGTTAACGGAACAGGTCACACCTCTGACCGGCGTCTTTTCCATGTCGGAATCCTCTTCGACGATATAGGTTCCAGCAGCCTGGGAATGGGCGTGCCGAACGTGGATCTTAACCGCGTAGTTTAAGCCTAGCTCAACGCTCCGGATCTCCATGACTTTGGCGCCAAGGGAGGCGAGCTCTAGCATCTCCTCATAGCAGATCCGGTCGATTTTGCGGGCTTTTTCATGGATGTGGGGATCGGTGGTGTAGATGCCGTCGACATCGGTGTATATCTCGCAGACGTCGGCGCCTAAGGCCACAGCTAAGGCCACAGCCGTCGTGTCCGAGCCCCCTCGGCCCAAGGTCGTCAGATCGTTATGGCGATCGATCCCCTGAAATCCCGCCACCACGGCGATGCGGCCTTTGGCCAGTTCGGTTCTGATCCTAGCGGGATCGACCTCTAGGATCCTAGCCCGACCATGGGCGTCGTCGGTTTTGATCCCGGCTTGAAAGCCCGTGAAGCTTTTGACCTTCTCGCCTAGGCTTTGGCAAGCCAGGGCAAAGAGGGCCACGGTTACCATCTCGCCGGTAGCCAGGAGGTTATCGGTTTCCCTAGGTTCCGGGGCCGGATGGAGGGCTTTGGCCATCTCAATGAGACGGTCGGTCTCGCCTTTCATGGCCGAAAGGACGACCACCACATCGTTACCCTCGTTTTTGGTAGCGATGGCTCTCTTGGCCACTTCGCGGATGAGTTCGATATTGGCTACGGAACTACCGCCATATTTTTGAATTATTTTGGCCATAATCTTTACGGGGCGCTAAAGGCGTCAAGGGCGGTCCGCCAGAGATCCCAAGCCGGCGCCATTGAGCCCCGGGCTCTTAGCCATCGCCCGGACTGATTATAATCGATTTCCAAATCCAACCTCTCTTCTGGCCAAAAATCGTCACTTAAGCGATCGGCCCACTCCACCAGGCAGAGGTCATTATCAAGACATTCCTCTAGCCCGGCCTCGTAAAATTCCTCTTTTGGCCTCTGGCCGAGACGATAAAGATCTATATGGTATATTGTCCTTAAGCCCTGGTAAATGTTGACCAGGGTAAAAGATGGGCTCACAACCTGAAAATCTTCTACGCCCAAGGCCTTGGCCAGCCCCTGGCACAAGGTGGTTTTGCCTGCGCCCAACGGGCCTGTCATGGTGACTATTTGACTTTTCGGGGCCGTAGGGTTTAAGTTTTGGTTTAAGGCCTGGCCAATAGCCTGGCCAGCGGCCATGGTTTGGCTGTGATCAGGCAGATATATTTCCCCTGGAAAGTAAGCGGCGCTCACCATCGTCTCCGCGTTCTAAAGGCTTTTAAACGAGGCATAGTAAGATATTCTCCCACGCCTTTAGGCTGGTGGGTAGCATGAGCCGATATTATGTCCTTTTTCTGTCTTTGAAGTCAACGCCTAGCGGCGATTTTTATGATTTTTCTTTTTGGCCTTAATTTTTTTATTAGATTTATTGGGTACAAGCTTGACTATAAAAGATAGACAGCGCTTAGATGACCACTATAGTCGCCTAGCCCGCAAGGAAGGTTATCCGGCTCGCTCAGTTTATAAGCTCGAAGAGTTTGACATGAAATACAAGCTCTTTAGGCCGGGCTTAAAGGTTTTAGACCTTGGCTGCGCCCCGGGCGGCTGGACCCTCTATGCGGCGGGTAAAGTGGGCCCAAGGGGCTTAGTTGTCGGGCTAGATCTAAATAAGCCCTCTTCTAGCGCCTTTCCAGAGCAGGTTAAGCTTTTTGAAAGCGATCTGCTGGCCATGGAGCCGGAGGTGATAGCTCCTTTTAAGCCTTTTGATCTAGTTTTATCGGACATGGCGCCTAAGACCACAGGCCGCAGCGAGGTCGATCAATCTAGGAGCCTAGAATTGTGTCAAGCCGCTTGGCAGATAGCCAAAGATGCTCTTAAGCCAACGGGGGCCTTTTTATTTAAGGTTTTCCAAAGTCCCCAAGCCGATATTTTAGCCAAAAATTTAGCCCCGCTCTTTGGACGGCAGCTTTGGCTCAAACCCAAAGCCACCAGAAAGCAGAGCATGGAGATCTTTATTTTAAACCTTAAGTTTAAGGGCCATAGCCAAACAGGAAATAGCGAGAACAGACAATAACCAAGACAGGAAATGGCCAAACAGACAATAGCCAAATCAGGCAATAACAAAGTCAGACAATAACAAAGTTGCTCCATAAAGTCGCGCCATAAATCCGAGCAATAAATCCGCGCCATAAGACAGCCGGAAGTCATATTTTATGATTTCCGGCTGTCAATTTTTCGGTTAAAAATCGTAAAAAAACTATTGTTTTTTATATTCAAAGACCAAAAGGTCGCCAGGGTTGGCCATAGTTTGTGAAGGCAGGCCCTTTTCGTCTATGACGTTTCCGGCGTTATCGCAGATAACATAGATGGCTAGCCCGTCAGGGCTAATGAGCACCTGGCGGTAACGGTTACGGGTGTGGAAGTATTTAAAAATATCGCCCTGGGCCTGCTTTTGGTCAGCGCTTAGGGGGACCCGATAGATGGCTCCGTTTTTAAGGCTACTTATGACGATAGAATTGCGCCATAGTTCAATGGGACCGTCAGCCGGATAGTAGTCTAAGCTTGATGGGGCAATGGTGGCCCAGCCTAAGTAAGCGAGATCGCCAAATTTGGCGTCAGCAAAATTATAAGTGCTCGGCATGGTATAGAAGGTTCTAATGGGCTCTTTGTAGTCTTCGCGGTTGTGACTCGTCTCCTTAATGCTACTCTGATCGGCGGGCAGATAGACGTTACCTGGGACCTTATCGCAGTTTGGAACTTCTGACCAGTTGATGTAGGCATAAGCTTGATCGTCAGGGTAGCCGGCGATGAGCGGCCAGCCGTAATTGCCGCCAGAAACTATAATATTTAGCTCATCGTCGGTAGATGGCCCTTGCTCAACTTCAAAGAGCCTATCGCCTACGAAGACTAAGCCTTGGGGATTGCGGTGACCTAAGGTAAAGACGTGGCTGCGGACCCCATTTAATAGGGGATTATCTTGGGGAATACCGCCATCGGGCGTAAGGCGCAAGATTTTACCCACGTAGGCGGAAAAGTCTTTAGCCGCCACTTCGGCGGCTGTGGGTAATCTTTGGGCTTCGTTTAAGAGGCAGCGGTTGGCCCCCTGATTGTGGCCAAGCTCGCCTTTACTGAAATAGAGCATCCCATCGGGGCCGAAAGCTAAGCGCCCGCCCTGGTGGTCGGTCCAAGCCGGCAGGCCAGCTAAGATATCTACGGGCTCAATAAGTTTTTTGGCTTTGGCGTCGTATTTGTACCGAACTATCTTGTGGAGTTCTTTTTGACCGTCCATGTAGGTGTAATTTAAAAAAACTAGAGAAGATTTATCAAAGTCCGGAGCCAAGACCAGGCCCAAAAGTCCCTCGTGCTGAGGGCCGCTATGGACCTCTGGCACTTCCAAGAGCACGGTCTTTAGGCCGTCTAGGGGATTTACCTCAACTACTCGCTTGCCTTGCCGTTCGGTTATCCACAATTTACCCTCGCTACCCCAAATCATGCCCCATGGGGCTTCTAGGCCCTGGATCACCACGCGGCCAGTAAAGGGCTCAGAGGTGGGTATGGCCATCGGGTCGGCCCAAGCCGGCCAGGCGACCATGGCTAACATGGCTACCAAAAGGCCAATTAAGCCAAACAAGTTTCTTTTAGTCATGCTGAACTCCTAACTAAGGGTTTAAAATCCTGGACAAAAATCGCATTCCTGCTCGCTTGACATTTTAACACGGACCCCAAAAACCGCCAACCAAATAAACAACCGTTCGTTCGTGTGCTAAATGCGTCCAGACAAAAGTAGACAATTAGCGAGCCGGGATTTTTAGACAAAAAGAAAAATTATGGCTATTTTTAGTGTTTTTATAAAAACAAATTGCGAATAGAAGTTCATTATTTTTTGCTCTTTATCGCCCAAACTGGCCTCAAGTCCCAAGGAGCCAACTGGCCGAAGCTATTGTCAAATTTATGAGCTCTCAAAGGGATTGTCCAACTGAGATGATGTATTCTTCCCCCTGCAAATCCTGCACTGCAAATTGTATTTTTGTCCTTGCGGATGTGCTATACTTTAAAAGGAGTAATATGGCCTTTGTTGAATCGGGATCCTGTAAAAGTCAAATGCCGACCAAACAAATCTCACCATTTTTTACTAGTAGAAGGGCGACCGCCAACTTCTAAAATTTTTAAAAATTGGAATGTCTTTGATCTCAAAAGCAAAACTTAGTGTTTTTGGAAGTTACCATGAAATTTAGTGGGCTTAATTTTATGGCTCAAATCGCCTTGTGTCTCCTGTTGGCCTTTTCCGCCGGCTGTACGGTTAAGGCTGTCCAAAAAGAGCCCCAAAGCGTAGAAGATACCCTTGGGCCAGTTCGGGCCGTTATTGAACACGGCGATTGGCTGGTCATTAGAGGGATAGGCGCGGCTGATAATTTAATTGGTTCCGCTACTAATATGCCCTTCTCTCACTCTTCAATCTATGACGCCGAAAACGATCAAGTTATTGAATCTGATAGGCGCGGCGTCCATGTGACGCCACTGCCTGACTATCTATCCCACGCCACCAGAGTTTGGGTAGTTAAGCCCATGTGGGCTACCCCGGAAACTAGGCCACTGGCCGTTGAGCTGGCCCGAAGCTTTGTTGGCCGGCCCTACGATGTGACCGGCCTCATAGGGTTAGGTCTACCAGAGAGCTACTATTGTTCGGAATTAGTTATGAGCGCCTGGAAACCCTTTATCGCCAAAAACGAAAAGACCAATCCCATCCCCCTGGTCATATCCCCGGGCCGCCTCCACCATTGGGGCCGGGTGGTCTACGATTCCATGGAGATAGGCTTGGGCCAGGCGCCCGAAAGTATGAAAAATAATTAATTTAAAGGAGTCTTAAATGTCAAAGCCCGTTGCCACCAGTGCCAGAAATCAGTTCCCTGGTACGATTATTGACGTCATCCCCGGCCAGGTCAACACGGAAGTGACCTTGGATATCGGAGGTAATTCCAAGCTTACGGCCATTATCACCAATGCCAGCGCCAAAGAGCTAGATCTTAAACCGGGCGGTCAGGCTATTGCCCTCTTTAAAGCGACTTGGGTTATCATCTCCATCGATAACGACCTTAAGACCAGCGCCCGCAATCAATTTAAGGGCAAGGTTAAAAGCGCCAAAGAGGGCGCGGTTAACGCTGAAATTATTGTTGAAATTGCCGGCGGCGGAACTATCACAGCTATCGTCACTAATGAGAGTTACTCTACTTTAGCTCTCAAAGAGGGGCTCGAGGTGACGGCTCTAATTAAGGCCTCCCACGTGGTTATTGGCGTTAAATAGTTTAGCAAAGAAAGAAAGCCCCCAAAAAACCCGGGCGACCGGGGTTTTTGGGGGCTTTCTTTCTTTTCATTAATGTTTATGACGCCTTGGACTAAGCTGAAATAACCGCTACGATTTGGCCTAGGTTTAAAATATCTTCTACGGGCTTATTTTTTCTTTTTTTCCGCCCGCGAGGGAAACTCATCGAGACAGGCTAAGATACAGGAAAACAGTAGGGTTTTCTCTCTTATGCTTTCACAACCCACCATCTCGCTAGTCGTGTGGATGTCGTACATGTACGGCCCCAAGGCGTCTAAGACGGGGACGCCGTAAGACGACAAAAAGCAGCCGTCAGAAGAGCCTGGAGAAGATTGCCTCGGTAGCTCGAGACCTAAAATAATTCCTATCTGCTTAACTTTTTCGTAAGCCTCTAAGGAAGCCGGAGTTGAGTTAAGGGGAGGAAAAGAGGTGGTTAAAGTGGTAGCGATAGTGCAGCCCGCGCCAAAGTCTGTAGTTTCTAGGGCTCTTACGGCGGCACTTATGAGGTCGAGCTCTTGGAGGTCATGGAAATTTACAAAAAAATCGGCCTTAGCGTGATCCGATACGATATCGGCGTGACAGCCGCCGAAAATCAGGCCAAAATTAAAGAAGCGGCCTAGGTTGGCATCGTTATTTTGGCAGAGACGGTCTATAGCCTTAGCTAGGGTCAAATTGGCGTCGGCGCCGCTCTGGTAGGCGCTTAAGCCGTGGGCCTGCCTACCAGTAACTTCTATGGTCCCGAAGGCGCAGCCCTTGCGGTCGGTAATTATGCCGTTTATGCCTCTAGCCGGCTCGAAGACAAAAGCTAGATCGGCGCAAATCGATTCCCTCTCATAGATGGGCTTAGCGGTTAACGAACCAGTCTCTTCGTCTGAGGTGTAAAGAAGAGTTAGCTCGGTGTCTTTTGGAAATAATCCCATTTGGCTAGCTAGTTTGGCCCCAAATAGAGAAACTACCACCCCGCCCTTACAATCGGCTACGCCTAGGCCAGAAAACTTATCGCCTTGGCGGCCAAAAGGGTGGAGGGCGGCTTGGCCAGGGGCAAAGACGGTATCTAGATGAGCCAAAGCCAGAAATTTGCGGCTAGCTTTGGGATCGCCCAATCTTACTATCAGGTGATCGCCTACATCGGGGGCGCTTTCGATTTGGGTAGAAAAGACTAGGCCCTCTGGCATCTGGTCTAAGGCTTTAAATATGACCTCAATAACCTTTTTATTGCCCTCGACATTACCGGTCCCGCTATCGAAGGAGACTAGTGATTGTAAGAAATTTACTTGATCGTCAAAATTACTAGCAGACTTTTGTCTAAGCTCGCTAAGGGTTTCAGGGGTAAGGCGCTCGAAGGTCATAAATTTTGCTCCCAAAGGCAGCTATATTCGCTAAAATGGCTTAGGTTAGCTAGGTTAGATAAGATAGCTAAAATAGCAAAGATAGCTAAGTTAGTTAAGATAGCAAAGTCAGCTAAGATAGAAAGAAGCTAATATCGGTTTGGAAAAATAATTATCTAGCTTTTGGTTATGTTGTTTTGAAAAAGTAGGCAAGCAACCTGGTGGTTTTCGGCTACGGCTATCAAAGGCAGATCGGCTTTGGTGCACTCATTAGAAACCTTTTGGCATCTCGGGGCAAACCTACACCCCGGAGCCGGGGAGATGGGACTAGTCACCTCGCCTTTTAAGACTTCTATCTCTTTATTGCGCATCTCAATGACCGGCTCAGGGATAGCCGAAAGAAGGGCCCGGGTGTAGGGGTGCTTGGGGTTTTTGAACAAATCGTCTGGCAGAGCTTTTTCCACGCATTGACCTAAGTACATGACCATGATTTCGTCTGATATGTGGCGGACCACCGAAAGATCGTGGGTAATAAACATATAAGTTAAGCCCATCTCCTCTTGGAGATCCATTAATAAATTTAAGATCTGGGCCTGGATAGAGACGTCTAAAGCCGAAACAGGCTCATCGCAGACGATAAACTTAGGGTTTAGGGATAAGGCTCTGGCCACGCCGATTCTCTGGCGCCGACCGCCATCTAACTCGTGGGGGTAGAGATTGGCAAAGCGCCTGGCTAGACCGACCATATCCATTAATTGGGCGGCTCGGTTGAAGATGGCCTTTTTGTCGGGCAAAGTCTTATTGACCAGCATGTATTCGGCGATTATCTCCACCACCGACATCCTAGGATTGAGGCTAGAATATGGGTCTTGGAAGATTATCTGCATGTTGGTGCGGATTTTCTTTATCTTTTGCCGGCCGTAGTGGGTAATATCCTCACCTTGGAAAAAAATGCGGCCGCTGGAAGGCTCGATGAGCCTTAAAACTGTCCGGCCCAGGGTGCTTTTGCCGCAGCCTGACTCGCCAACCACGCCTAGAGTTTGGCCAGGAAAAATTGATAAGTTTACGTCATCTACGGCGTGGAGAAATTCCCGCCCGATCTTAAAATACTTTTTTAGACCGTGGGTCTCAACCAATGGAGTCCGATCCGGGGCCTTAGAATTTTCAGGTATCTGAGGCGTCTGAGTTATCGGGGGTATTTGGGCCATTTCAGTCATCTGTGGGCCTAAGTTTAGTTTCTAGTTGGTTTTCCTTAAAAAGGTGGCACTTTATTGTTTGGCTGCCGTTTTTAATGTATGTAGGGCTTATTTCTCGGCAGATAGGCATAACTTCAGGGCAGCGGGGCGAAAAATAGCAGCCCGAAGGCAGATCGGTGGGATCGGGCATGAGGCCAGAAATAGGCTTTAAGCGCCGGACCTTTTGGTTAAGGCGGGGGATGGAGTCAAAGAGCCCTCGGGTGTAGGGGTGATGGGTCTGACCGGTAAAGATGTCTTGGGCTGATCCGGTCTCAACTAATTGTCCGGCGTACATGACGGCTACGTTATCGCAGGTCTGGGCCACGATGCCTAAATCGTGGGTAATCATGATGAGGGCCGTACCTAGCCTATCTCTTAAATCGCGGATTTTTAAGAGCACCTGGGCCTGGATGGTCACAT
>JAITJB010000130.1 GCA_031279155.1 Deltaproteobacteria bacterium
AGTTGCCTCGCCCGCCGCCGCAGCTTTGGCGCCAGTCGATCCAGAGGCAAAAATAGTTGAGCTTACCAACGAGATTAACGAACTTAAAATCCGGCTGGCAGTTATGGAAGCCAGTAACGAGCTTTTAAAGGATCGATTGCAATTTAGCGACGATCTTATTATGAACCTAATTACTAACCGAGCTAATTAGAGCCTCTAGAGCGCCAAGGGTAATCTAGCTTTTTTGTTTTCTTTTGGGAGAGCCTTTTTGTATGGTCACTACATTGGGAACCTTGGACCAGCGTCACCGGGAAAAGGAGATGCTCGACACGGTCGAGCGGCTGGGCCAAAAATACCTCATCTTAAGCGGTAAGGGTGGGGTTGGTAAGACGACTATCGCAGCTAATTTAGCCTGGGCCAAAGCTAAAGCCGGCTTTAGGGTCGGGCTTTTGGATATTGATCTTCACGGTCCTGATTTAGCCGGCGCCCTCTATCACGAGGCTTCGGTTGAGGTAGACTACCGCGGCTTTTTGTTGCCCTCACAGCCTAGGGAAAACCTCTGGGTGTTAACTCTCGAAAATTTACTGGAAGACAAACATCAGGCGGTCATGTGGCGTGGCCCCCGTAAGATGAGGGCTATCATCCAATTTATCGGGGAGACGGCTTGGCCAGAACTCGACTATTTTTTTATCGACTCCCCGCCTGGCACGGGTGATGAGACTCTAACCGTCCTCAGAAACATCCCGCAATTAAAGGCCTTGGTCGTCTCCACTGGCCACCGCCTGGCCATATCTGACGTCTCTAAAGCCTTAGATTGCCTTAAAACCTGCGGCGCCTTTGTAGCTGGTTTGATTGATAATTTTTCGGAAATCATCTGTCCGGGCTGCGGCCAACGCTTAGCCCTTCACGACCCGGGAGCTACAGCGGCTTTGGCCAAAGAAACCGGTCATCCCTTTCTAGGGAGCTTGGTCATGGACCCAGCGGCTGTCCAGGCAGCCGAAAGGGTCAAAAAGCCCTTGGTGGAAGCGGCGGCCAATAGCCCCTTAGCCGAGGATATCATTAAGTTGGCTGAAAAGATCTAGTTATGGTTGTTATATATGGCGCTTAAGGAAATAAAATTAAGTAATAAAGAAAAAAATAAATATTTAAAAGATATTAATTTCTATGCTGGAGATGGAGAAAAACCACAACTTCTTATTTTTTTTAAAGATGATAAAAGAAATTTAGCTGTTCTTTACGAGATCCGAAAGGAAGATGGTTGGTGTAGAATATTTTTGTTTTATAAAGATCTCTCGATAGGATTTGAGTTACTTCGAGTATACGATGACAGTTCTATACCTGACGAAGAGGAAGAATTTTTTCATCGTGTTGAAATCAAAGTAGCTAATCTTTTAATTCCGTCAAATCTAAAAATTAAAACAAACGAAATAAAACAAGTTATTCATAGAAGTTTATCTACGATTTATTTAGAAGACGCCAAGTTTTTTGATACGTTGTTAGATCGAGTTTCATATTATATGTTTGAGTTTCAATCGGTAAATTATGGTTGTGGCAAATGGGGCATAAAGGATCCTAAATTGTTTGTTCTCCTTGGTTATGGCCCGGGCCAGAAAGAAGGGAAGAGATTCGATCCAAACGACGAAAAATTTATTAATTTTATTGCAGGAGAGCGGCTTGAAGATCAATTGTATCTATTTACTATAGAATACGATCATTTAATTGTTGATTTTTATGCCTCATATCATAAAACCGATAGAGGTGCATTTTATCAGGTAGAAAAAGTATTAATTCCTGCAGAATATAAGAAACACAAAAAGTTATTAATTGATCTTATACCAAGAGCTCTTTTACATTTTTCTAATGTAGAGGATAAAATAAAGGCTAGTAAAATTAAGATGAATGATTTTGAATTTATTTTGGCAAATCCTAGAAATCCAAAATTTGCCATATAAATTATTAATATAGCATTTCTCTGAGATATTTGAGCTTAAATAACTGCCTAATACAGATATTATGTAAGGTATCTACCTAGATAAAAATCTTCCCCGTCGAAAATTTTTGGTTTGGCCTGGCCACAAAAGCCAAGTAGCAATCGCCTCAAGTATCATACTCTCCAGTTCCCGCAAGTAGCCTTATCTAAATCGTTCTGAGCATTATCAACTTTTTTAGTTAAAAATACGAAAATATATTCAGGCGCAATATTTTGGCCAATTTGCCAAAACATCATAGTAGGCGCCGTTGGCCCTCAGAGGCCAAAATAAAATTATCCTGCGCTAGATCCGAAATATTATCGAACTTATAGCGAGGAGATTTATTACTAGCTATTTGGGCTTAAGCGAGGGATTTGACAAGATGTTGGTTTGCTTTTTACCCGGACGATATAGGAGCTTGGCTATAGCGGCTTAAGAGGGCTCGGTTTTTTCGCTCTTAGGGGCAGCTGGTTTAGCGGCCGAAGGATCGTCGCTATTGGGCGGCAGGTAATAGCAGACACAGTTGCCGCCAGCCTTTTTGGCGTCGTAGAGAGCTTCGTCGGCCCGAGATATTAGGGCCCGGAGCAAAACTTCGCTCGACTCCACCTGGAGGGCGTCGGCTTGAGACAGGCCGGCTAAACCAATACTGATGGTAATGGGTTCGGAAGTGTTGGGGGCGGGGTTACGGCGGGAGGCGATTTCAGCCCGGAGGCGTTCGGCGATGATCTTGCCGCCGGAAAATGGCGTCTGAGGGAGTAGGAGGACGAATTCCTCACCGCCGAAGCGGGCGAAGATATCGGTTTTCCGCTGAATTTCTTGGACGATCTTAGTGATGTGGATCAAAGCCGCGTCGCCGCTGAGATGGCCAAAAGTATCATTAAATTTCTTAAATTTATCTAAATCCATCATTAAGAGGCATAGCTCATCGCCCCGGCGCCGGGTTATCTCGACTTCCCTTAAGCCGGCCTCATTAAAATAGCTGCGATTGTAGATTTTGGTCAGCGGATCGTGGAGGGCCAGCTTTCGGTAATTGGACTCGCTCTCTTTTAAGGCGGCCTCAATATGATCGCGGCGGCGGATCTCCTTTTTAAGTTCTTCGGCCATAAAGGCCAGTTGCTGCTGCTTTTCGCTGATCTCGCGCTCATGACGGGCTAAGTTAGAGGTCATTAAGTTAAAGGCGTCGGAGAACTCGCCCATAAAATCAACCGTATGGCTAAAGTCTCCTTGAGCCGCCACCTTAAACTGCCAGGCCAGGTGCGAGAGGTTGGCCAAGATGGCTTTAAGGTTACCGGTCGTGGCTCCCTTTTTGACAACTCTTAGATCTAAGTCGCCCTTGGCGAAATTGGCCAGGGCTGACTTGATCTCCGAGGTATGCTGGTAGAGGGAGTTGAAAGTGTCCCATTGAGAGTATTCAGGGGGGAGAATCGGGGTTTTGCTCTCAGTGATGACCTTTTCGAGAAATTTGAACATCGATTCCGCCTGGGCCCTGGTGAAGTGCCTGAGACGGTGTTTTTCTGATACCTCTGATGATTGAATATCGGTCAAAACCAATCCCTCCAGGTATTATGTATGATTAAAACCTGCGGCGGCCAGCTAAGTCTATGGGATTGAAAACATAGGATTTTGTTTAGATAAATAATTGACAAATAAAGAGAAAGATACAAAGGGCTATTGCGGTCATATAAGTTCGTAGTAACGGCTGATTTACTCACAAAGCCCTGTATTAATCGAGGTCGCCCTCAGCTGGTGGGTTTAGGCTTGGCCTCAAAGCGGCAAGTCCGCTCATTGGTACACCAGCAGTCGATCTCTTTAACGTCAAAGGCTTTACCGGTAAAAGACTCTAAAATCCCGGAAATAAAGCCCTCGTCGTAGACGCACACGCCATAACCTAATTCCGGCAGGCCCGAGCAGTCCAGATCTTCGGAAACGGTCATGATGCATTCGAGGTTATCGCTGAGCTTTTCAACCTTGAAAATGCCGATACCAATGTCCTTCAGAAGAGTCTGAAGCTGCTTGACCAGGTCTTGAATATCTTTAGGCTTATGGTCTAAGACATTTTCATAAAAATTGCGGCCAGCTAAGGCTCCAGCTTCGTAGAAAATTTTGTCCGCCATATCCGTGCCGAAGTGTTGCTCTAGGATATCTCTGGTACAGAATTGCAGGAGCCGGTAGGCTTCAATTCTCAACGTCGGGCCAAGGTTTGGTCGAGCATTATCAATATCACCAATAAGTTCCCAAGTAAACTCATACTTTCTTTCAGTTGTCATATCATCTCCGTGGGTTGTCCCGCCCAATGGCTCAGGGCAGGTTTTAGGAGTTCAGGTCAGAGCGACCAAGGGTCGCCTAAAAATGTCTTTGAACTAAATGAAACAAAGACGTTAGCCTTTCCCAAGGGCCAAAAGAAATTAAGAACAATTAACAGTTCTGGCCTCTCTGAGAACAAAGCTGAGAGAGGGTCAGAATCGGTTACTTACCTTAGTTTAAAGTCGGTTTAAATAAAATGCAAGTGTTTGGCATGGGTATGCTATTTTGGCCATGGAAAAAAAGCCCGTGTTGGTCCAAAAACAAAAAATCATTGATTATTTTCGGGCTACTATCTGCCTTTAATCTTTTAACGACCTTCTGGAAATTAGGCTCTTATGTTTGCGGCGATAGTTACCAAGCGGGTAATTTGAGGGCCTAACACTCATTACCTGATTAAGGGAAATGGCCGGGTTTATGGTTAGCCAGCCAACTTGAACGGTTTGGCGGCCCCTAGAATTTTTAGATCGTCATTTTTAGAAAATTCTTAGGCCAGCCTGGTTAGGATATAATTTGAAAATATCCAGAGGGTTTATGGATCACAGAAGTTTTTACTTGACAAAGCCCATAGACTATGGCATATTTGGACAGTGATAAGGTATGTAAGAATATTTTTTTGAATCATATTTATAAAAACTTGTTTATTTTTTTTGTCCAAGTTAATAGCACTATAATAATAAATGTACATAGCAATTAATATTTTGTAAATTATGGAGCCCACAAGACCTGAGAAATTTATGGCATAAAACCGGCTAAAATATCAATAATAATGTTTCTTAGGCCAATAAGTGAAAATTAAAATATTAATCACGCATCTAATTTATAATTAGCAACATTAATCAACGTTTTTTGGTTCATCCGGTAAGTATAGGCGTATTTAAGCTCTGTACTAATTTTAGCTATTTTTATCAAAGTTGACTTTTTTTTCCTAACCCGCACTTGCAGGGGTTTTATGCTCGTGGATTTGCTTTTTTGGTCCTGTGGTATTAAAATTAAATAACCATGCTCGTTAGCTCTGTCTTTGGGCCAGCTCGGCCTGAAATGACCCCTATGGACAAAAGGCGATTGATCGGTTAAAAAAGCTACACTAAAAAGGCGCCAATTTTTGGCGCCGGGTTTTGACTTAAGTCAACAACCAGGTGGGAGAAGTCAACGCTAATTTGTCAAAAGGATTTTTTATGTTTGATCGCGACAAAGCCAGGGAATTGATGGTTGCGGCCCTTTTAGAGGCTAAGCTTTCCGCCTCCAAAGGCGAGGTGCCAGCCGGGGCCGTGGTAGCTGACCTAGATGGTAAGATTATAGCCACCGGACGTAATCGGGTGGTCAGCCTAAATGATCCCACAGCTCACGCTGAAATCATAGCTATGAGGGAGGCGGCCAAGGTTCTTAACAATTATCGCTTATGCGATTTAATCTTAGTTACTACCCTTGAGCCCTGCCCGATGTGCTTTATGGCCGCCATCCATGCGCGTATTGCTAAAATATTTTACGGGGCCCCTGAACCTAAGTGGGGAGCCGTCGGCTCATTGTTTGATATGGTTACCTTGCCCGGTCTAAACCATCGCCCGGAAGTCCAGGGCGGCCTTATGGCCGGCGAGTGCGCTAACCTGATCAGAGAGTTTTTTCAGGCCCGACGAGCGGGCTAGCTGCTCTAGCGGCTAGTCCCCATCTGGTCATGTTGCTGTTGCCTCTCTTAGGGGGTATGACATGGCTACTTATGAATCTTTAAGTTCTCATGATGTATACTTTAAAAGAGAATTAATAAACATAGAAATATTTAAAATTATGGCACGGATGGTAAACGAGCCTAAGACTAGTGTTTTAACAAAATACCATCCTATAGGTTTAGATATAAATAATAATGAGTTAAAAAGTGATGCATTGCAATATGAAGTTTGTTTATACTCCTTATCATCAATTAACAAAGAAACAGATATAGAACTTACTTTATACATACTTAAAGACTTAGCTGACCGCCAATACCTGGCCGCTCTTCGGAGTCTAGGGCTTTTGTACCTTTACGGGGAAATAGTCAAAAAAGATCTCGATTTAGCCTTGATGTGGTTTAAGAAGGGCGAGCAATCAGGTTCGGTGGAGTGTTTCTTTGAATTAGCTCAGATCTATGATCAGGGTTTAGGCGTTCCGATTGACCAAAATTTAGCTGGCCATTACTATCAAAAATCGGCCGAGGCCGGCGATTTTAGAGGTCAGCACCACATGGGCTTAAGGCTGATTTTAGGGGATCCCGTTAAAGACGACGCCAAGGCCTTTGGTTGGTTTCTCAAAGCGGCTGAACAGAACTTTGGCCCGGCTCAGTACGTGACGGCTGTCTTATACGAAACTGGTACCGGGACCAAAAAGGATATCCGTGAAGCGGCCCGGCGCTTTGAACAGCTGGCCGAAGGCGGGCTCTTAGAAGCTCAGCTGAGGCTAACCAGCCTTTGCGTCATGAACCCCGATATCCCCACCTGGACAGCTAAGGCCCTAAAATGGGCGGAAATTGCCGCCTCTAGCGGTTCTAGCGAAGCTCAGAACACATTGGGCAAGATTTACGCCCTAGGTTTGGGGGTTCCGGCTGACCCCTTCAAAGCCATGGAACTATTTAAGCAGTCCGCTGAACAGGGCTATGGCCTAGCCATGTTAAATTTGTTATACATCTACCGCCATGGGTTTTCTGGTTTAGATCCCGACCCCGACCAGGTCGTCAGTTGGGTCATGAAGGGTTATGAGCTAGGCTATCCGCCTTTAAAGTACGTTTTAGGTTTATTGTACCGTGAAGGCACGGTGCTGGAAAAAAACGAAGAACAAGCCAGGCGTATTTTTAGTGAATTTAGCGACAGCGATAGAGCAAGTATCCAGCGGCTATTGGCATCTATTATGAAGGAATTTGCCTTCTCTAAGCCGGATCCTATATTTAACAATTTTATTAAAGAAGGCTAGTTAAAATCTATTAATGTCATTGTTTTCAGTCTAATAGCTGGGGCGCTTTAGCCTAGCTATAAAAACACAGAAAATCCAGGTTTAAGAACTGAAGTTATCATAATCAGCCTTTTACTGACTATTTTTTAGGAGTAATGTTTTGAAGCGTTAGTTATGATATACATTAGAAAAAATCAAATTGCTTGCTGAACTAATTGTAATAAAGCTTAATTTGAAAACCTTATGGATTTGGTTCGTATGCTCGTGGTGAAGCTACAGAAGAAAGCGATGTAGATTTTTTGATGGACTATACCGGTCAAAAATAGCTAGTTTTTTAGAACATATTGTTATTTGAAAGACAAAGCCATTTATATTTTAAATTATGATTAAATATAGCCTTCTTGATGGCTCGTAAGATAGTATTTTCCTAATGTCTTTTTTTTGCGAGATTTATCTTTAATAACTACGGTATTATATAAACTTTCTTAATGATAAAAGTACAGAAATTAAGCGAGCTCAGTCCGGAGCGCCTAAAGGATATCATGACCCGAAGCGCTGTGGACTTAAGCCAGGTGGCCCTGGAGACCAGGCATATCC